>JBHJOO010000545.1:0-3841 GCA_050329675.1 Balneolaceae bacterium | reverse complement strand
TTGTGCACCAGTGCACTCTTTCCACGAATATCAATATCCCGCAGAATGGTATTTTGGAATAATGCAGCCTCAATATCCTCTCCCCACTCGGTTTCTTTAAATTGTCTTGCCTGATCGAGCCACTTTTTTTTGTATGCATCCAAATTGGGGAAATTCAATCTCCATGCGTCCGGGTTTTCTTGTTGGCCGGCATCTATTCCCATAAAATTTTCTTCAATAAAATCACTGGCAATCATACTCCAATCTGCTTTTAGAAATGCCATTATATCTCTTTTCACCAACATCTCCCAAATTTCATAACGGTCTGGCTCTTCCGGTTTAAATGGATTTTCATTCATATTATTTAGTTTTTAATGAAATTCTCTTTTCGATTTCAGATAGTAAGCGATCGCATCCTCATCCGGTTCTACCCCCAAACCTGTACCTTTTGGCAAGTATACATAAGGCGGTTTTATATCCAGTGGTCTTTTCAATAAATCATGTTCCCTTATCATACGGCCAAAAATGTCACTTGGCCATATACAAGAGGATGCAGCAGCTGCAGAATGCACATACATAGCCTCCAGTATCCCAAGATCTGCTTCCGAACCATGCCAGCATGGTAATTCCGCCGCGCCGGCAATATGATCGAGCCGCTGAAAATCAGCCAATCCACAATTAAAGTTGAATCCATCTACAGCCTGATGTTCAATGGCCTGGATGGCATCTTTTATCCGTTGTCCATGTAATACATACGGTAGGGATACATGCAGTACAACCGGCACCTGACTATACATTCTGAGCTTTGCATATTCATGCAGTTTCCATCGGGGAAGAGGATCTTCCAGGCAAAGTACATTGCCGATTTCTTTTAATTGATCGATTCGTTTACGAGCTTCATAAAGATACTTCCAGCGTTCATTCGGATCCAGTATCACCTGCATACCCGGCGCTGATTCAGCAATTATCCGGCACCAGGCTGTTACATCATCATCCAAATCATTTTTAAACTTTATACAGTCATATCCCTGTTGATGAAATTTAACGGCCAGCTCTTCAATTTCCTCTGTATCCCGATGGCTGGACCAGGCGCCAACTTTTACTTTTTCCCGGACGGGCCCTCCCAATAAATCTGCCACTCGAAGATTATGTGATTTGGCATAGGCATCCCATATTGCACATTCAAAACCGTCGTACTCCCGGCAAAAAGAAAATGGCAGATGTTGCAGCGTAAAATCTTTGACGTTTTTTCCAATCAATAAATCAATAATTTCTTCTACAACCTCCCGGTTATGATCCCGATATAACTCTCCCCATCCAACTATCCCCGAATCAAGTTCCAGTTTGATAATTAGCTTGGGAAGCTCGTCAAACTGAATCGACCAGCCGGCCTGGGCACCAACCGGTAATTTATGCAATGGTTTATTCACTCCTTTACTTTCAATAACACCCTCATTTGCAGGGACAATTACTTCAAAACAGATTATGCGATCAATTTTCATTTTCTTGTCCCTAGCCTTAACTGTTTTTTGTGTATCTGCTGTTTCTGAGTAAACTTGATACCCCATTGTCAACATAAAGCGTTTGGCCGGTTATGGCCCGGCTTAAATCCGACATTAAAAATGCCACCGCGTTTCCACAATCTTCGTGATCAATTTCAAAAGGCAATATCTGACAATTTTCAATCACATCTCTCACCCATTTTTCCGGCTCATCTGTAAAAGATTTAATCAACTCATAATTTTGTTCAGCATGCACATATCCGGGACCAACGGCATTAACCCGAATATGATATTTCCCCAATTCTGCTGCCATTCCGCGTGTTAAACCCTCTACAGCCGATTTGGCACTGGAATATATCGCATATCCCGACCAGGAAGCATGAGCTAAAACAGATGATATATTAACTATATTTCCCGTTCTATTTGATTCAATCATTTGATTGGCAAAAGCCCTGGAAACAAGCCAGACTCCTTTTACATCAACATCAAAAAGTTTTGTAAATTCCTGCCGGCTTGCCTGATGGGCTTTTTTATTCATTCCGATTCCGGCATTGTTTACAACGCCATCCAATACCCCAACATCTTTCTCAATTTTATCAAACATGGCCATTACTTCATCTTCCTTGCTTATATCTGCAGCCATTGGAATGGCATGTTGATAATTTTTAGCTGCCTTTTCCGCAACTTCTGGTTTTAATTCATTAAGAATTATCGTGCAAGCACACCGATCCAAAACTTTACAAATTCCTCCTCCTACTCCAATACCTCCTCCACCTGTTACAAGAATCTTTTTACCTTTTAAATCTTTAAATGATAAGGTCATTACAAAATGATTATTGTTCAATAAGTAAAACAGTTTCCCTAAAAAAAATTAAGATGCTGGAATTAATTGTAAAGAGAAATTTTTTGTTGAAATTAACCGGTAAAGTACACATCTTAAAATAGTTCTGCAATATTTTGTTTTGTTGATATACTTTTAGTTTCAAAAGGGTACACATAAAGCTATGAAAATTGACAAACCCTGTAAATAACAAGCTAATATTTTAAATAATGAATTTAATTGATCTAATCAAAAGTGAAGGCCGAAGTTTTCCAGCCCGTCGCCTTACAAAAAACATAGCGGGGGGAATTTCTGGAATTCAAGCTGAGAATTTTTCTATGGGTTATGTTATTCTCGAACCAGAAGGCGGACAGGTACCCTGGCATAATCACGAACAGGAAGAGGTTTATTTTATTTTGGAAGGTGCCGGAGAAATGTGTATTGGCACTGAAATTAAAAAATTAACTTCAGGCCAGGCTGTTTATATTCCTTCAAATGAGTTTCATCAACTGACAAACACCGGGAAAAAAGAACTTAAAATGATCTATTGTTATGGCCCTGCTGGTGATGTGGCTCACTGGCGGCAGGAACTGGAAGGAACTTTACCGAAAGCAGGACTTGATGCCCCTCCTCTGCCAGAGGGAGCATGGCCGCAGTGTACGGATTCACCGGAAGAATCCTGATTATTAATGAAGTACTAATCAAAATAATTGCTAAAAGTGGTAAATAACAGATACTTATTTAAAATTAAAATCCTGAAAATGAATGGCTGACCATCAAAATATCCATCGAATAGGTATCATTATGAATGGTGTGACAGGGCGAATGGGCCGTAATCAGCATCTGTTGCGGTCTATTGTGCCATTAATAAGAGAAGGCGGGGTAAAGATAAGCGATCAGGAATTTATTGTACCGTATCCGGTTCTTGTTGGCCGAAACGCAATAAAACTCGAACAACTGGCAATAGAATCAGGGATCAATAATTGGACGACAGACCTAGATTCAGTGCTGAAAGATGACAAATATCAAATTTATTTTGACTCCCAGAGGACTGATCTCCGGGTAAAAAGTATTAAAAAGGCAGTGGATCATGGTAAACATATTTACTGTGAAAAACCAGTAGCCGAAACAACTAAAGATGCTGTTGAACTTTATAAAATAGCTGAAAGCAATTCTGTGAAACATGGAGTGGTTCAGGATAAACTCTGGCTTCCCGGACTTGTCAAACTGAGACAGTTGCGTGATCAGGGGTTTTTCGGTAAAATCCTGTCGGTCAAAGGAGATTTCGGCTACTGGGTATTTGCAGGTGATACCATTCCAGCACAACGTCCTTCCTGGAACTACAGGAAAGAAGACGGAGGAGGCATGATTCTGGATATGTTCTGTCACTGGCGTTATGTAATTGATAATCTGTTCGGGGATATCAATTCGGTTGCCTGCCTGGCAGCAACTCATATTCCCAAGCGGTATGACGAAACAGGTAAAGCCTATCATGCAACAGCCGACGATGCAGCTTATGCTATTTTCCAATTGAAAACCG
>JBHJOO010000016.1:0-2877 GCA_050329675.1 Balneolaceae bacterium | reverse complement strand
AATGTGCCATTGCCATTGTTCCTGTATAATCTGCTAACCGCCTGCGAGCGGGCCAGGTCTTCATCAGATAAATCCAGAGGCCCGGAGTAATTTACCAGAAAAAGGTCCTGCAATCCGTTGTTATTATAATCAACCCATGCCACCCCGGATTCCATATCTTCGGCAATTCGAGAACCCCGGATGTGATCAAAGTGTTTGAAATCAATACCTGCCTCTTTTGTTATATCTTTGAACTTTACAGGGGGGACATCATCAGGCAGGTTCCGGTTCAGCCTCGAAATTATTCCTTCGGCCATCCTGTCTGTATTTTCAGCCTGATCTCTTTCGTGAGAAAGCAAAAGCATTGCCACCATAAAAAGTGAAAAAAACAAGATGGGGAGAATTGTATAAATAATTTTCTTTTTTCGTTTTGGCAGCCGGGATAACATCATCTCGATTCCTGATTTATAATCCTGATATGTTTAGAATCCTCTGAGAGGGTCGTAACCGGTGCAGTCTCTACGTTCAGCATCTCATTATAAACATTTTGCATCAAAAATTGGTTAATTTTTCGGTACTGCAATTTTGCAGTTATAAAAATATCTGACACTTCATAAGGGAGTTTACCAATTGAATAGTCAGCCAATTCGTGCAATCCGTTTTCCGAAACCTGATGATTTATTGCCACCGAATAACGTGCGAGGTCAGATTTTCCGGGGTACAAAGCCCGGCTGTATCTCACGCCCACCATATCCCACAAATTATGTCTGTCGATAGGATTGTTATACTGATCAACCGGTTCTGCCCTGAAAATAAATGATCCCGGTTCTATAAAATGATCCTCGTCAAGATGGCCGGATGTAAAAAGAATATTTCCGTTCTGGTCCTCGACTGTAATTTCCAGCCAGGATTGTATGATATCGAGCGGGCCTGTTGGGAAATCATGCCCCGGTTTTTTATTGGTAATCAGTACGAGTAAGTTCAGATCTTCTTCAATGCTGATCGAATCCGAAGTCATTATCTGAATGGGAACGGCAGGCCCTTGTTCCCATTTATGTGCAATTTCAGGTATTTCCAATTCACCGCGCAGCCATAGTTCAATTTTTTTCACCTGCTCTTCGGCATTGGGCAGATCCAGCAGCAGAGGCACAAACTGATTGGATCCCAAAAAGCGATGGCTCCGGTGCATGTTGTCGTCCGGAGACCGGTTATAATCCATGGCATCTCCCCGTGCAGGATCAAGCGATGGTACCAGAGGCATGTGGCATTCGCGGCATTCCACTGTATTGGTTTTATCACCTTCGGTAAACCAGTGGCTTTCTTTCCAAGGATCAAACTGATTTTGTAGCTGAACCCATCCTACGCTGTTGATTTGCTCATCAAGAAACTGTTTATGGCAGGATGAACAGTACTCAGATGATTTAAACAGGGAGCGGTCAAAGCTTTTCACATGTTGATCCGGATAAGAGCGTATCAGAAAATCGCTGATCCATTTTGCAGCTTCATTGTCAGATAGCTCGAAGAGATAGCGCTTGGGTGGTTCGATCACATAATCGGCATTTCCCCTTTCATCAACTTGTACAATGGAATGACACGAGATACAGGAGACCCCTTCATTTAAGCCTGTCTTATTGGTTAAAGCATCACTATATAGGTTTTTTGTTCCTGCAAATAACGAAATCGGATCGTGACAACCGGCACAATATCTTGTTGCAGCAGCGCCCTTTTCTTCTCCCATTGCTTCCTGAACTTTTCTGAAAAAAGGATCAGCAGCTGCATATCTGTGGGCACTGACCTCCCATTCCTGTGTAATCTGTTCGTGACAGCCTGAAGAACCACACGTTTGAGAGCCCCCAAGCAACAATGGATCAATCACATTCATCGTTGAGGTTGCAGCGAGACTGGGTGCAAAAGGATTGTTGGTACCATGAGGAAACTCGTAATCCTCCGGAAATTTATCCATTAGTTCCGGGGGTTTATATACATAGAGGAACAATCCCACAATGGCAAACTGAATAAATACAATATAAAGACTGTTAAAGCCATAGAGCCGCTGAGCCCGGATATTTTGCTTTATCGCTTCAGAACGGCGGGCATTCAAACTTCTTGCCACAAGAAGAAGAATATGGGGAAGCACCGAAGCCAGTAGTACAAAGGTGGAAATCAGATGGATGTTTTTCCAGGTATAATCGATTTTTAGACCGAAAGCTGCCTGCCAGGTAAGAATCACTCCCGAAAATAAAGCCACAATGATGGCAACCATAGAGATGTAGCCGCTGATTTTGATATTGTTCATCTGTTTATGCCTGTAATCGAGCCAGTGCCTGATTTGGTACCATAAAAATGGAATCAGAAATAAAATACCCACAGCGGTGTGTATCAAAACCATTACCTGATTTGCCACACTGAATGGCAGAAAATAGATAGAAAGCCCGGTAAGAGTTTCAAATAGTAAAAATCCGGCAGCAAGCCAGGCGAGTTTATCCGTCCATCTGGCAGCCTAGTCATTAATTTTTTCCGACATATTAAGATATAATACTCTTTATACTTATTTAAATTACAAATGTACAACGCGATGGATTATAAGTCAAGGTTTCGATAAAATTGTGATAACCCATGAATTAAGCATGGTTACCAGTAATGAAACCCTCAATGCCCCTTACTAAAATTTGTACCCATAAACCTTTGATTTTATTCGACTTTCATATTGCAAAAAATCAGCAAATAACTTGTAAAACCTGGGAATGATATTGATTCATATCATGTAGTAGTCCTGTTTTTATAGCAATGTCTTTGTATCTTATGCGAATTGACAATTAATAGGCCAAAATAATTTCAATACCTTTAGTTTGACAACAGGAACCAATAAAACCAATAAACGGAAAGACGCTTCAGGTA
>JBHJOO010000430.1:0-2457 GCA_050329675.1 Balneolaceae bacterium | reverse complement strand
GTCCCAGCTTCGCACCGGGTACATCGTAACCTTCCGGTAGGCCGATGAAAACCCGCCGAATACCCCGATGGCATCCAGCTTTTCCCGGGAAACCGGCTCCCCGTTCTCCCCCAGTTTTTGAATGTTGGAAATCCGGAACCAATAGTCGGTGTCATTATTGCGAGTGGCTAGGGCGGCTTCGTCTGATTGTACTAAATAGTGATCTTCAGAAATACTACCGAAAAAAATAAACAGATTCTGGTAAAACCACCGGCGGGACAGATCCTCATTCATCTGGCTGACCCTCATCCAGGAGGTTCGCGATTCCAAAAGCGGATCCAGCGAACTTTTTGACCATCTCGGCCCGTTCGTCCTCACCGCCGGCAGGTTGGAATTGGAATTGGTTACAATAAAATAGCTGGCACCGGCCCTGAGAAACGGCCCGCGGTCGCCATATTGAAAACCCTCGATAGGCCCTGTGGCTGTTGACTGTAACATATTGTCCGGATCGTCATCGCTATTGTTGACCTGCGAGGTGGTTAGCCAGCCGTATTCAGGCACTTTGAACTCAAACCGCAGGGATTCAGGAAAGACGCTTTCCTCCCTGAATACATCTACTCCGGTTTCGGTCGTGCCGGTCTTGCTTAATTTCAGTTCCACGTCCATTGTTTCCGGAACCTCATACTCAACCAGCCCCGGCAGAATGGTTACAGCTCTGTAATGGCGCTGATCAGGAAGAACCACGTTCAACCGGTAAATCTCCTCAGGTAACAGCTCAAGTTCATAATTCACATCACCATATACTCCCAGCCCCTCGTTTGTAAAGGCAACCGTTTTTTCACCTTCAGCTCCAAGCGGGCCGGTGATAATCACTCTTGCATCATTGATGTCTGTCCGGACCAAATCAAATCTCGTTGTTGATTTGTTTACCTGGGCGTTCAGCATCGGCCACCAGATGCCCGGAATGACTTCCGGTCCAATATCTACTGCATACTTGCCTTTTTTGTGAACGACCGATCCCACATATACTTCAGGATAGTGATGAACGGTATTAGCCGTTACTTCAAGTGTGGAGGCAATAAATATGGTATTGTCAGGAACAATCCGGACAAAATCCTCTTCAGAGCCGAACAGATCACATTTTGAAAACAAGAGTATAAATGTAGTTAATAGCAGAAAAGTGGAGATCCTTTTTTCCATATATATTCACCTTTATCTAAAAAAAAGCCCGGCTTAGAAATACCGGGCCATTTACAGTTAACATTTAATTATCAGGTTCACAAAATACCCGGCTTGTCACAGTGGTAAAAACATACCGGAAATTATCTTTCTGAGCTATAATTTGGCCACCACCATCCTGCATCCGATCCTCAACAAAGTCCTGCGTAATATTTTTCACGCCGGAGCGACCGTAGGTGTCATCACTGCTGCTGAATCCTACACTTTTCGACCTGATTGCCGTATATTCACCCTTATAGATGCCATCCTGCATATCAAACATTTGAATGAATTTAACGGCAATCCCATTCGACTGGTCGGCATTGGCATAATGCTGGTAATTGGTATCATCTTCATGCATCATCAAACGGAAATTTAGTGCTTCACCTGTTGGTTTATCACCCAACTCCACCAATGGTAAATAGTCTTTAGGGGCAATCTCCTGAAGAGTCTGAATCGCACCGAAGTTTTCCCTTGTCGGGAACGGTTGACCTATATTATTCTGTAAGATGGCAGGGCTTTTCCAGCGCCGCATATTGGTGAAATGATAGGTAATTCCGGCTTCATTCACATCCGGAACTTCGTACACCGTATGGTCAATGGCCATATTCCGGGTATTTTTTCCGTCAAATACCGGAGAATTCTGGTTCTGATTATTGAAAATCCGTTCAAATAATTTTTTAGGACTAAATTTTGCATCAGCGATTCCGCGAAATTTAATTTTTCTAAGCAAGCCAACTTTGCCGAATACACCCTGCTTTCTGTCGAAGGCATACATCCATTCGCTTTTAATGGGCTCGGGGTGATGGGGATCATCCCCGATTTCCTGTGTTTGCATCAGCACTTCTGCCGCACCTCCCGTTTCCCTTCTCTCGTGCAAGCGCACCGATTTCAAGGCTAAAAAAGTGCCATGCTGAACAGTAAATACCGGCATCTCATCTGTCCACGCAGGCGGTGAAGAAGAAGAGCCGCCGCTGCCGCTGCCATCATCCCCGCATCCGGCCGGGTCAAGAATGATAGTGGAGTCCTCACACGGATCGGTCGAAAAGGACTCAGAAGTCATATAGAAAAGATCCCCGTCAATCGATTCTGTTTCACTGCTGGTAGCCGACATCCTGGCAAATAATCCATCCGGTTGCGGCCATTGCAGCCGGCCGTCTTTATGAACTACAATGTTCACCTGTTTTTCATCGTCCAGTGAAACCGCGGGAATGGTTACCGGCCAAATTTCTTCACCATCCGGGCCCTCCAAAGCGTAAA
>JBHJOO010000037.1:0-4093 GCA_050329675.1 Balneolaceae bacterium | reverse complement strand
GGATATGCCGCCCCGAAACGGGGCTGGTTTCATCCCTGAATAGGTGAATACCATTCATTATATATTAAGATCTACTGTTTTAAAAACAGTGAAGGAAGAATGACCAGCCAACCAATTTTTGTATATAAAAAGTTATGACATGAACTATTTCTATCACTTTTAAATGAACCTTATTTTGTAGCCACTACATCGCCATTTTGCTGAACTTGAACTAACGGTTTCTTTCCCCGATAGATTCAATTTTATCAATCCATTTTTTTCGAAATTCAGGCTTGGAATTCCTGATCGGCCCGATCGATGTGATTTTTACTTTATTCACCCCGCAAAATTGCAGTGTCAGCTTTTTCATGGCACGATGACTTGGCGCTCCATACCGGACCCAAAAGTACCATGGCGGCTGATCCATCGTGCAAATGAGGCGGGCGGTTTTACCGTTCAGGTACCGATCCCACCACGGTGATCCCTCTCGATGTTTAAATGCGAATCCCGGAAGTAATACCCGGTCCAAAAATCCCTTCATGATGGCAGGAACCGTGCTCCACCAGATAGGGTAGACCCAGACCAGATGATCGGCCCACAAAATCAGTTCCTGTGCTTTTTCCAGATCCGGCTCCAGATCGATTGGTTTCCTGTAGCCGTATTGCAGATTGGGATCAAAATCCAGTTCACGGATCTGAATCTCCCGGAGTTCAGCCCCCGATTTTGCAGCGCCCCGCTTGTAAGCATCAGAAAGGGCAAAGTTATAGCTCTCTTTGTCGGGATGGCCGTTGATCAGGAGAATTTTTTTCATAAATAAAGATATCTGTTCAATTGAAAATTCCAATTTCTGATAGAGTGTTTGAGTCATAATTCGAAACGTTAAAATACACCTGGAGGAATCATAAATAAAATGACCTTAATCAAATCTGAACGCGAAGAGCCGGAAGCGATTAATGCCAAAAAATCTCACCGCATGTGCTCACTGAATGACTTACCAAATGGTTCACTTTGATTTCTATTATTTTGTTCCATAATCCCAGTGCTCGGCCATTTTCCCGTCTTCAATACGAAACATATCAAACCAGGTGGTAGTGTAGGTTTCACCGGGGTTATCTGGGTCGGGGTACTCCCGTTTGAAGGCAAGCACTACCATATCGTCTTCAGCCATGATATAGACAAGATCCGGTATGTAATCCTGTTTCGGCTGTTGTTCAAATTGTCCGAAAAAGTCCATAAACGGCTGGCGGCCTGTGGCAACTGTAGGATTATGCTGAATATAATCCTCGGCCATATATTTAGGTGCCAGCTCCATGTTTCTTGTTTGGAATACCTCAATCCAAAAATCATACACCAATTTTTTATTGACAGCAAGCTGAGGATCGTCACTTTCCAGAAGCTCTTTTTGATTGGGATGAACTTCAACCGGAACCTGAGCTGTTACAGGATATGCAATTAATAGTATTACAAAGAAAAATAGAATTTTTTTTATCATGGCATTCATTTAAATATTTTGAGTTAACAGTTTGATATATAATAAAATATGCGAATTACAACGTTCAAGCTTCCCGCTGATTATAAGGATTTTTTAAATGGTTAATATGTTTTGATTTCTTCGTATGTCCTATCTGTATTTGGAATGGAAACTTTTAGTCGGCGGAAGTCACGGCCTCCGTATTGTTGCTCACTCCCTTAATCAAAAGCCAGAATATGAAGGAGATTTCAGCGACCGAAAAAACGACCATCAGCAGATCCTTAAAGGTACCACCTGAACCGGGAAACAAGATAAAGAACATGCTGTCGATGATATAAGCAACTCCTCCGGCGACCAACAGAATGCCAAAAATTTTGGGAATAAACCCCGATTTGTACACCAGTATTCCAAGCGGAATCAGCCATAATCCCCAAAATGCGATAGGAAGCCCGACAGCTCCATAGTGCCCCATCCGTAAAAAGAGATAGGCCCATTCCTGCCGCTGCAGCAGTTCCATCGATTCCAAAAAGGTTCCTTTAGCAATCAGTATCGCCGTATAGTTCATCACCTCGGCACCAAACTCGAATGCAATATGGACAATCACAAATGCGACCATCAGCATGGCCAGGTACTTGTTTATGTGGGAGAACATCTGATAAAAGACCAGCACCATCATGGTAAATACAACCGTATTTAACAGATGTGCATAAATGGAGGCCCGGAGCAAAAATTCATTTTCGAGCAGATTTTTAAACGTGGCCTCGACATCACCGATCACCTCGATTTGAGAGGGCACGTACATGATTCCAAAGAAACCGAAAATCCCGATGAGGAAATAGAGAACTCCTGCAAACCTGGCTTTTCTTTTTAGTTCTGCGTGTTGGTTGTTCATCGTGTTTTTATTTAGTTGTTAGTTTGACATAAGGAAAATGTATTTGAAAGTTCCCCTTTGAAGGACTGCTGTTTGTACACATCTTTAAAATCATTCAAGTACAATTTTATAGATAAACTTGTGTACACACGGTAGCTTGAAAAAGGGACACACCTTCCTTAGTTCTTTTATCAAACTCATGTTATGTTATTATTTTGATTTATTTGTCTCTGATTGTCTTTCACTCCCTTAATCAAAAGCCAAAGCATAAAGGAGATTGGGCCTGCCGCATAAAAGACGAACAGGAATGGCAGAAGGGATCTTGCAACACCGGGGAAAAGAAAAAAGAAAAAGCTTTCGATAATATATGCTGCGCCGCCTGCGAACAGCAATACACCAAATATTTTCGGGAAAAAGCCTGATCTGTACACCAGCGTTCCGAGAGTGACCAGCCATAACCCCCAGAATGGCACGGCAAGTCCTGCTGTGGTGAATTTTGATGCCCGGAAAAACAGGTACGCCCATTCCTGCCACTGCAAAAGCTCCAAAGAGCCCAAAAATTGCCCTTTGGCAATCGCCAGTGCTGTAAGATTCATGGCCTCGGCCCCGAATTCGAATGAGACGTGCACCACCACAAAAGCAACCATCAGCATGGCAATGTATTTATCAACAGGCACCAGTATTTTGTAGAAAGCGAGAACCAGCATCGTAAAAACAACTGTATTTATGAGATGGGCAAAAATAGAGGTTCTGAACAGGAATTCATTTTCAAGCAGATTGTCGAAAGTTGTCTGTATGTCGCCTATCACCTGAATCTTCGGAGTTACAAACATGGCTCCATAAAGTCCCATGATGATGAGAAGCAGGTAGAGAACCCCGGCAAATCTGGCTTTTCTTTTTAGTTCTGTGTGTTGTGTAGTCATAGTGTTTTATTTATAGATATTGGGCAGCCACATCCCCATGCTTGCCCCGAAAATACCGACTCCCATCGCGATGGCCAGCACAGCAATCAGGGCTGCCGTTCCGATCTTCCCGGTTTGCCCGGCCCGTTCCTGTGCCCAGAAGTAGATCTCAAGGAATAGCAGAGGAAGCAGGTATTGGGCGAAGCTCAAAAAGGTGAGAAACGGCCCCTGGAATGTAACCGGATCGAAGCCAACGGGTTTCTGGTGGATCACCAGCCAGAGCATTAATCCCACCCTGAAGAACCAAACACCGCTCACAACCATAAATAATCTCAATGCCCATTTCCGGTGAACCGTGAAGTTACGTGCCATGGCGTAACGGATCGCAATCACCGCAAACAGAATAATGAGTAGTGCATTAATCGTAATTGCAACATCCATCTCAAACGCACCGGCTGCCGAGCCGCGAATCCAGGTAAGATAAAAGCCCGTCAGGCTGATGATAATTGCAGTAGTTACGTAAACGCGCCCGTTCCACCTGTGAAATTTGGGCACCCACTCCCGGAGTTTCGGGATAATTTGCAGGGGGCCGCCTATGCTGATGATCGCAGCCAGCAGCAGATGAATACCGATATAGATGTTGCCGGTGATGTCGCCTTCTTTGTAGCCGTTGGACATCATGGCGTTCCATCGTTCAAAATCACCTTCAAACAGGGAAACTCCGTAAAGAGTCACGATATAGAGAACAAATATCAGATGCCCGATAAATGCAATGATGAACCAAAAGATGGCTGCCGAGGCCAGGCTTTTATCTCCGGGAGTGGGATGTTTCTGGCCGAACGAATACAGGGTGTTACTCAGAACAGATTT
>JBHJOO010000563.1:0-2672 GCA_050329675.1 Balneolaceae bacterium | reverse complement strand
TTTCCGGTTTGAACCTTGCTGAGAAGGCTGCCTGCCCTGTCTGCAGAGTTTGCTGTTGCATTTACCAAGCCATCCACAATATTATCATCAGTCCATTTGCTGATCCGTGAAAATCCTCTCGTCACTACAGCAGAACCGTTCACAATTCCATCGATGATATTTTCATCAAACCATCTAATCACTTTTGTGAGCAGAAACGTACCGGCCACAAATGTACGGTCGTAAATCTCATCACAATACCATTTGCTTGATGCTCCCCTGTAAAGGAACCCCGCTTTTTCAGCCATTCTTTCTGCACTGATTTTCTTCCATTGATAGACGGCAAGCGCCATCAAAACGCCACTAACTGCAATAATGATGGAGAGAATCATCGCCGCCGTGTGAACACTGCTTACTGCCTCATAAAACAGGGCTGCACTTGCGGGCTGAAGCATTTCGGGCACCATACTCAACGGCCGCTCTACAGCAGCAAAGAACCAGCCGCTTGATGCTCCGAACGGATTGTAGCTGTAGAAGAAAAAGAGCGACAGGGCAGCAAGCACCATCAGCGGAATGGTCATAATTTTGGGTGACTCTTTTATTCCCACAATCCTGGATTCATCGGATGGTTTGCCGTGGAATGTGAGAATATGCAGCCTGAACATATAGAATGCCGTAAGGCCTGCCACAGCAAACCCGATGAGAGGCAGCAGCCAGTGGCCATTTAGCGTACTGAATGCCAATGTACCCGCCAGTATTTCATCTTTACTCAGAAAACCGGAGGTCAGCGGAATACCGGATATCGCCAGTGTAAAGATGAGGAATGTCCAATAGGTAAATGGCATTTTTGATTTCAGGCCACCCATGTTCCGGATATCCTGGGCATCGGTATGATGGTCTTTTTGGGCATGAAGCACGTTGTGCATCGCATAAATCACACTTCCTGCTCCGAGGAACAGACCTGCTTTAAATGCGGCGTGCGTTACCAGGTGCATAAATCCAGCCGTATAAGCGCCAACTCCTAAGGCCATAATCATATATCCAAGCTGACTGATGGTTGAGTATGCGAGCACCTTTTTAATGTCGAACTGGGTGATGGCAATCGTTGCGGCGATCAATGCGGTGATGGCACCGATGTAGGCAATGATCAGGAGCGCATCTGCGGTAAGCATTGGGAAAATCCGGGCTACCAGGTACACACCGGCAGCTACCATCGTAGCGGCATGAATGAGCGCACTCACAGGTGTCGGGCCTTCCATCGCATCGGGGAGCCACACGTGCAGAGGAAATTGCGCCGATTTACCCACAGCTCCGCAGAAGATCAAAATTCCTGCAGCGGTAAGCCAGCCGGCACTGCCAAACGGCAGTTGTCCTGCAGCAATGGATTCGAAAATAGATTCAAAGGCAAAGGTTGAAAAACTCACAAACAGGATCATAATCCCGATAAACATCCCGAAGTCCCCAATCCTGTTAACAATAAACGCTTTGTTTGCAGCATTTGAGGCAGATTTCTTTTCATACCAGTGGCCAATCAACAGGTAGGAACTGATCCCAACCAGTTCCCAAAACATGTACATCAACAACAGGTTGTTGGTGATCACAATACCCAGCATAGAGAAAGAAAACAGTCCCAGGTAAGCGAAATATCTCGAGTAGTGAACATCATCTTTCATGTACCCTACAGAAAAGAGATGCACCAGTGTACTCACCAGGGTTACAACCACAAGCATAATTACCGACAAATTATCGATCACTATACCAAACTCAATATTTAGTGAGCCAACCAATACCCAAACAAACGAGCCTGAAAACACCTCTGATGAGTGGGAGGTGATTTTAGTCACCAACAGGTACAATGAAAAAATAAAAGCCAGTGAGATTAACCCCGAAGCCAGCCAGTCACCATTCCGCGGGAGTCTTTTCCCGAAGAAAATCAGCAGAATAAATCCCAGTAATGGTAACAGAAGAATTAGTACAGGTAGTTGTATAAACATGTGATATACGCTATCGTGAGTTTTCCATTTCTTTCATCATCACCCTTTCATTGTGCTAATTTTATCCAGGTTAATTGTTTTGAATCTGTTGTAGACATTTAACACGATTGCCAATGCAACGGCTGCCTCAGCTGCTGCTATGATGATGACAAAAAGCCCGATCATCTGGCCATCCAGTGATAGTTCGGTGAACCGGCTGAAAGCGATAAAATTGATATTTGCTGAGTTCAGGATTAATTCAACCCCCATCAGTACCATAATGACGTTACGTTGCGAAAGCACGGCCATTAAACCCAGTGAAAACAGCACGGCACTAACGATCAGAAAGTGAACCAGCCCGGGATCCGAAAGCCATTCCATGAGTGAAAATTCCATAGTCATTCTGTTTTATCTGTTTGGGTTTTTAATCGTGTTGACATCAATATTGCCCCGATTATGGCAATTAGAAGTAATACCCCTGCTACAATAAATGCCAGGATATAATCACCCATCAGCAGCATTCCCAGTTCATACACGGTTTCGTCCCGGTCAACCGGTGTTGAAACCGTCCATTGTGTTGTTGTAAATGCAAAAATCAGAAGCGCAACTGCTGCAGTGGAGAGTAGTGCGGCCGGGAGCAGATTTACTGTAGTACTTTTAAAGTCTACCGTCACTCCCTGGCTGGTAAGCATCACCCCAAAAAGAATTAAAATTAATATT
>JBHJOO010000277.1:0-2693 GCA_050329675.1 Balneolaceae bacterium | reverse complement strand
TGTGGTCATTGAATAAATAAAGTAAGAGACCTTGCGAACGTAATGAATACGAAAGAGTTAAAAGACAAATCATCAAAGAACCGTTTCACATCCGGAGAGGAACTCACGGAAAGCGAGTTTACGCAGGGGATTGAGAAGACTGAAAAAGGTTCTTTTTATACTGTTCAGAAATCGATGAAACGATTTGAGTTGTGGCTGAAAAAAAGAGCAAAGAAGTAGCTGTATCAGATCAGTTCACCTTAGACCTGATATCAGTTTATGAATATGGGGAGGAAGTTTTCGGGGCTGCCGCGGCTAAAAGCTTTGTGTCGGAAATATACAGTAAAATTTGGAGCCTGGATCAAACCTGGGGCCATCATCCGGAATGCCGTCACCTTCCAACAAAGGATCAACGGTATCGGAATATTATTTTGGGTAATTATCTGGTTATTTATCGTGTTAAGAAGAGTCGCATTTTAGTTTTGAGAATTCTGCACGGGCATTCGAGTATAACGAAAATAAAAGATTCACGTAAAATCAGATAGGTGAATCGGCCATGATAGAATGAAATCCTTGAAAACCAGGCCTTCAGCCTGCGGAATCAAAGTTAAAATCCCTGCCTTCCCCGTAGCGTGGTAACAGGAGAATGTGTGCGTTTCGCGGCGCAGCGGTGAGCGTTATCATGGCTATAAATGTTACGCGCCGCGTATTAGTATACAACGGCCCTGTCATCCTGAGCGAATGCCCATGTTTTTTATGGGCTGAAGTCGAAGGATCTTCTTGCAATGAGAGAGTTTTTTTAGAGAACGGAAGACGGAGAGTTGTAGAACTGTAGAACTGAATTTTACTCTTTGATTTCCATCTTATCTGCAAAATAAGCACAAAAATCTCTCATATCTCCGCTGATCCGTTTGTCGTCTATCGCTTTTTCAAGAGAATTAGCCATGCTAACGAGGGTTTGATGAAAAAAGATTTTCATTTCATCAACTGTCATATCTTTCGTCCACAGATCAAGTTTGAGTGTGTCTTTATTAGAATGATCCCAAAGTGATAAAAACATGGCACGGGCTTTGGCATGGTCAGTCGATTTTAAATCATCCGCACTCCAAATAATTTCCTCAGGTATATGATTATTGTCGAGCGTTACGGTAATTTGAATTTCTTTTTTGTTATCGGGCATTCGTTTAATATTCTGATTTACATTTATCACGCAGTGTATCCAGTACTTCCTGAAAATCGGCTGGCAGCGGTGAGTTAAATTGAACATATTCATTGGTTCCCGGATGTTCAAAACCGAGTGTTTTGGCATGAAGTGTTTGCCTGGGCATGATTTCAAATAATTTTTTAAACATGGTTTTCCGGGTTCCGGTATTTGGCCCGTACCGGACTGCGTCACCCCCGTAAGATTTATCCCCAAAAACATAATACCCTTCAGCCTGCATGTGAACCCGAATCTGATGCGTTCTTCCTGTTTCGAGCTGAATCTCAAGCAGGGCTAAATAATCAAAGTATTCAATTGTTTTAAAATGAGTAACGGCATCTTTGCCCTCACCTTCGGGCAAAACAGCCATGATTTTTCTGTCCTGCGGTGACCGGCCGATATTTCCCACAATGGTTCCTTCTCTGGGCGGTTTGCCCCATACAATTGCCCAGTATGTGCGCTCAACATCTTTTTTTGCAAACTGCTTTGATAAAATATGATGCGCCCTGTCATTTTTGGCTACAACCAGTAGGCCGCTTGTGTCTTTATCCAGCCGGTGAACGATACCCGGACGAAGAGTCTGATCATCCGACTTCGAAAGATTTTTATTCGTGTGATGAAGCAGACCATTTACGAGTGTACCCTGCCAGTTGCCAAATGCAGGGTGTACCACCATATCCGAAGGCTTATTCACTATCAGCAGATCTTCATCCTCATAAATAATATTCAGGTCCATCTCCTGAGGTTTGGCCTTTACAGGCGGTGGTTTCGGCAGACTGATTTCAATCACATCACCCGGCTGCATGATGTATGAAGATTTCTGCTGCACTCCGTTTACAGAAACATAACCATCCTTGATGGCTTTCTGCACTTTACTTCTTGTCGCATTTTGAACGAATGAAGTAATATAAACATCAAGCCTGATATCCGAGTGCTGTCCATCAGGAACATGCATCAAATATTCAGTTCGATTTGGATTTTCTCTTTCAACCAACATAATGCAATAAGATAATAAAATTCAGCCGGACCGATTTATCAAATTTTGATCAAACCACCGGCAGCGTGTTGAAGAAGGTTGTTTATGATATCCCGCTGCTGCCGCGATAATATTGATTATATTAAATGTTGTTCTTAATCTGGTGTTGTGTGAGCTGTTAAGCGTTGGTCAAGACATCCCGCAACCTTACTGTTAAAGCTGATACAACACCAGAAATTTGCAAAACGACTTATCAAAACAACCTATGTTTAAAAAAAAATTTCATCCATACCGATACTTACATTTTTTCCCGCTCCTGTTTCTTTTATTTTCGTGCGGACAACAAGAGCATGAATCTGACCGGTTTTTGCCGGATGAAGGCATTCATATTTCAGATGCATATGCACGGCCAGGCAGTACAGATGGCAACAGTGCCGTCTATTTTCTTATATCAAATGGCTACACTGATGCCGACACCATAGAATCTGTCGATTCTAATACGGCTGAAATCGTTGAAATTCATGAATCATACGAAAG
>JBHJOO010000245.1:0-2302 GCA_050329675.1 Balneolaceae bacterium | reverse complement strand
GGCTCCATTAAAGCTGTCTCCGGATTGCCCCTGAGCAGGTTTATATCAAAAATATTGAAAACAGAGCCATCCACGAAAAAGAATGACTCTTCCCTAACATACTCTCTTGTTTCACTGTTTGCCAATGCAAGTGTTTCACCGCCCTGGTTATTAAAGCGGACTGCATTTTCAACAATTTCAGGAAATTCCAAAAGCAATGCCTCTGCAAGAGGAAAGGGGGTGGCGGCATCATCTTCTCTGCCTGTTTCTTGTATGAATGTTTGTGTAACCCTGTAAATTCTGTCTGCATCTTGGTGGTACGTGTCATAACTCAGTTCATTCCATACGTAAAGAAAAATCAAAAATGAACAGGCTACCCCAATTGCCAACCCTGAAATATTGATTGCAGAATAAATTGGCTGCTTCGTGAAATTACGAAAAGCAACAATCATGTAATTTTTTAACATTAAAACCCACCTATTTAAAATTAGTCACTCATCAGTTTGATGCAAATAGGATATTTAGAGAAAAGAGAAAAGAGTGATCGAATTGTTACAACCCTGTTTAAATATTAATTTTTTCTAATACTGACAGCCTGCCTTTGCTATTTATAACTGTCTGAAAGGCAATATTTTGCATCAAAAATAAAATCTACAAATAAAAGAAATTGCCAGAAAATCCAGCGTATCATTTTACCAATGTTTACTTGACTCTTTAGCAATAGTATGGCAATATGCATCAAACCTAAATTTTATACTTTTCTGATGTATTCTTACTCGAAATATCATTTCTTCTTATTTTTTTTAATTCCGTTAATACAATGTACACAGGTACCGACTGATCAAATAAAAATAACACTTGAAAACCTTGATCCTGAAATTCAACTAATGCTGAAAGAAGTTTCGGCAGATACCATCGAAAAAAACATCCGTAAGCTGGCTGATTTTGGTACCCGCCATACACTTTCCGAAACAGAAAGTGACTCTTTTGGTATTGGTGCTGCACGGCGCTGGATGAAATCTGAACTTGAAAGATATAGTGAAGAAAGCGGCGGAAGGCTTCAGGTAGAATTTCATCGTTTTATACAAGAACCGGCAGGAAGAATTCCTGAACCGGTCGAAATTGTAAATGTTGTAGCAACTCTTCCGGGAACCGATCCGGCTGATGACCGGATATTTGTTGTGAGCGGACATTATGATTCACGTGCATCGAATGTGATGGATGCTGAAAGCCTTGCTCCCGGGGCAAATGACGATGCCTCCGGTACGGTTGCCGTAATGGAAATGGCACGGATTATGTCACAATATGAATACCCGGCTACTCTTGTGTTTATGGGTGTAGCGGGTGAGGAACAGGGACTTCTTGGCGCAGCAGGATGGGCAGCAGAAGCGGCCGAAGAAGGTAAAAATATAGCCGGTATGATAACCAATGATATTATCGGCAACCATGCAGCTGAAGATGGACGGCTTTTGGATCCGCACAGAGTACGCCTTTTTGCCGAAGGAATTCCGCCTCAGAGAGAGCTGAATACCGAAACACTTCGCTTTATTCAGACCGGCGGAGAAAGCGATATGCCAACGCGACAGCTTGCGCGGACGATTAAGGAAACCGCGGAAAGTTATCTTCCTGAGATGGATGTCTGGCTGATTTACCGGCTCGACCGGTATCTGCGTGGTGGTGATCACACACCCTTTTTAAGGGAGGGATATCCGGCGGTTCGTTTTTCAGAGCCCCATGAAGAGTTTAAGCATCAGCACCAGGATATCCGGATAGAAGACGGTGTGCAATATGGCGACCTGCCTGAATTTGTTGATTATGAATATGTAGCAAGGGTTACCAGGGTAAATCTTGCTGCTTTTGCCAATCTTGCAAGGTCTCCTATGCCGCCCCGGAATGTGGGTATGAACATAACAAGGCTGGAAAACGATACCCGCCTTAGATGGGAGTCATCTCAGTCGGCAAATCTTGGAGGTTATGAAGTTCTCTGGAGAGATACTACCTCACCAGTCTGGCAGTTTAAAGTATTTGTTGGTACCAACACCCATTATACTGCAGAGCTCATTTCGAAAGATAATTGGATTTTTGGGGTGCGTTCGGTAAGCAAGGACGGACATGTGGGAGTTCCGGTTTATCCAATGCCATTCCGGGATTGAAAATTTGTGCTGTGTAGAGATAAATGAGCTGCATCGTTATCTTGGAAACCTATTACCAGATAAAGTCAATCCTTATTTATTTCCATAGAAGCCGCTTCAGAGTAACCTTCATTCTTCAGATCATTCAGCAGTTTGATAATTTTAACAATGCTGATTACGGCACCGCGACG
>JBHJOO010000050.1:0-14959 GCA_050329675.1 Balneolaceae bacterium | reverse complement strand
ATAGGCAAACATTTTTCCTGTTCTTGCAATGCCGCATTGAATTTCATCAAGAATCAGCAGTGCATTATGTTTGTCACATAAATTCCTTGTTTCCTTCAAAAAGGCACTTGATACGGGATGGATACCGCCTTCGCCCTGAATTGTTTCAAGAATAACAGCCACGGTCGAATCATTTACTTTTTCACGAAGTGCAGATAGGTCATTAAATGGAATCCGGCTGAAGCCTGCAGGAAGAGGAGCAAATCCTTTTTGGTATTTTTCTTTCCCCATTGCAATCGTTCCCAGAGTTCTTCCGTGGAAACAATTTTCCATTGAAATAATATATCCTTCCTTGTTTTGCTTGTATGCATATTTCCGTGCCAGTTTTAAAGCCCCTTCAATCGCTTCGGCACCACTATTGCAAAAGAATGCACGGTCCATACCTGAAATTTTTGTGAGCAGTTCTGCGAGTCTGCTTTGCGGTTCATTGTAATAGAAATTGGATACATGTATCAGTTTGGCCGCCTGCTTTTGGATGGCATCCACAATTTTAGGATGGCAATGCCCAAGGCTGTTTACCGCAATACCCGCCAAAGCATCCAGATAGGTATTTCCATCTGAATCTTCAACATAAACACCTTGCCCCTTAACAAGTGTGAGCGGATAGCGTTTATACAGATTAAAGTGATATTTGTCAGCTAATTCCTGCGCTTCATCTTTCTTTATATCAGTTGGCATAGTTGAGTTCAAATGATTTTTAAATTAAATATCAGGTTTTTCAATAATGGTGCCGGGTGGACTTTCTGAAAACAGTTGTTTCAGTATAGTATGAGGTGTAGTGCCATTGATGATGTGTGCTTCCTTAACTCCGTTTTCAAGGGCAATCAGGCAGGATTCTATTTTCGGAATCATACCACCCTGAATTTCAGTTCCAATTTTGGCTTTCATTTCATCGGATTTGATCGTATGGATAAGCGAATCCGGATTGTTTACGTCCGACAGGATACCGTCAACATTTGTGAGAGCGATATATGCTTCTGCCTTTAGAGCACCGGCCATATGCCCGGCAAACATATCTGCGTTGATGTTATAATCGAGCAGGTCACTGCCCGAAGCAACCGGTGATACCACTGGTGTATAACCGGCCACAATCAATGTTTCAATCAGGTCTGTGTTAATTTGATCCACATCGCCTACCTGCCCGAGATCTGCTTCCACCGGTTTTCCATCGATTGTAATTCTGTGAACACGCCTGCGGGCAGTTACCGTATTGGCATCTTTTCCGGAAATACCAACCGCTTTTACACCGTTATAATTCAGAATTTTTACAACATCAGAATTTACACTTCCGCTCAATGCCATTTCAACGTAACTCATAGCCCGCACATCGGTGACCCTATGTCCGCCAATAAATTCCGATTGAATTCCAACATCATCAAGCAAATTTTTGATCACAATACCGCCTCCATGAACGATCACGGGAACAGCTCCATTCTTTTTCAATAACACGATATCCTGAATAACTCGCTGCTTGATTGACTCATCTGTCATGGCATTACCACCATATTTTACCAGAATAATTTTACCCTCAAATTTTTTTATTTTTTCCGGAATAAAATGAATCGGGATATCCGAATGGCCGGATTTGTCGGTTGTGGAATTGGTTTTCATTCGGTTTTCAGCAATCAGAGGTTATGTTGGGTTACACTTCAAATGGTTTCCCAAAATATGCATTTATATGCAGTAGAGCGAATGGAATCAAACAGATGTTATTGAGATAAGAATGAAGGAAAAATAAGCTGAAGTTATACCCTCAAAACCAGAGTCTATACCTAAAAATAGCCAAATTGCCCCAGATTCGTCTGCCGATACGATTATCCCGCCATCTTCCGGGGTTTCCAGCCCTTTTAATTCGAGGCCATTTTGATTTTCATCAGAGCATAATTCAATATCAGTTATATTGCCCAATACATCAGCGGCCTCATCGACATCGATATTCATTCTGAGTATCTGCCCCTGGTTTTCTTGTTGAAGAATTGCCCGCGGTTCAACATTCGAAGCTCCCGCTTTTAAAAAAACGGGTTCAGGCTGAACTTCACACGGCTCAGGCATGTTTGATGCAAATTCGATCTGATACCGGATTCTAACCTCCTGCCCGGGAGATAAGCCGATAAATCTTTGTTTATAAAACATAAAGAGCCCATCACTCTGATTATTTCCCGAAATAAAAAGAGCATTTCTTGTCGTATCCAGTGGTTCGGGCAGTGGTAACCAGTCTGCATCAAGTTCATAGCTTTCTTCCGAATCAGGGGGTAAACCTGCAAAACCGGACTGCCAGCCCTGTGGTGAATCAAAAAAATCAAAAGAAAGGCGCTGAGTAAATGTATTATCTGTATCACCACATCCGATAAAAAAAGCAGCAAGGAAAGGCAACAAAATTACAAATATGAATCGAGACATATGAGGTGGTTAATAATAAAAATTAAATTGAACTATTGCTTTGTCAGTTATTAAATGTTGGTCAGGTCATCCCAAATGCATTCGGGATGATTTTCTTCGCGCAACCGATCTATTAAAGTTGACACAACAATTTGTTAACGTTTAGTCTTTTGCAAACTTATGATTTCAACTGGAAACAGTAGCCGGTAAATGTTCTTTTTTTGCATTTTTAAAGGCCTGTCGGGGTTTTAAACCAAGAAGATCAAACATATGCATATCATCGTTCAGGTCATTATTGCAAGTCGTCAATAATTTTTCACCGGTAAATATGGAGTTGGCACCAGCCATAAAACAGTGTGCCTGTTGCTCCATGCTCATATTCACGCGGCCTGCCGAAAGCCGAACCATCGAACCGGGCATTGTGATTCTGGCGGTTGCAATCATTCTTGCCATATTGTACCAGGGTACTTCCGGTTGATTCTCCAGCGGAGTGCCTTCAACAGCAATAAGCGCATTGATTGGAACAGATTCGGGATGCTCAGGCATGGTTGCCAGATTGTAAATTAATTCAATACGATCTTTATCGGTTTCTCCCATACCGATAATCCCTCCGCAGCAGACTGATATGTTATTCTTTCTCACTTTTTTCAGGGTATCAAGCCGGTCCTGATAAGATCTTGTGGAGATAATTCTGTTATAGAAATCTTCGCTGCTGTCCAGATTGTGATTATATGCGTATAAGCCTGCTTTCTTGAGTTTCTGTGCCTGTTCATCATTCAGCATGCCAAGGGTACAACATACTTCCAGTCCCATATTTGTAACTTCAGAAACCATATCGATTACACGATTAAACTCTTTATTGCTTCTTGCATTTTTCCATGCCGCTCCCATACAGAATCGAGTACTACCGGCATTTTTAGCTTTTTTGGCCGAGGTAAGAATTGTATCACGGTCAAGCATTTTCTCGGATTCAACATTTGTTTGATAATGTGCAGATTGCGGACAATACGCACAATCTTCTGAACAGCCACCGGTTTTAATGGAGAGAAGTGTACATACCTGCACTTCACCAATTGTATGGAATTTCCGGTGTACAGTTGCCGCTTTATATATTAGTTCAAGAAGCGGGGTGTGATATATTTCCGATATTTCCTTTCGGGTCCAGTCGTTTCTGATAGCTGTCATTTTTTGTTTTGATTCCTGCGATTAATCAGTTATGATAAATTCTTATGATGATTAAGTATCGAAGAAAAAATATCAGAATGCAACCAAAGATTTTGAACCAATTATATAATATTTGATCTATGCACGAGGTTCTTAACTCAGGAAAACAGTCATTTAAAATTGAAGTACCTTATAAGATTATAGAAACAGGGGAAAAGGGCCCGAAACCTTTAATTTTGTATTTACACGGTTTTAACCAAAACATCGCTTCATTTGAAAAAGAATGCAGCCAAATTCTGAAATTGAATGCCTATCATTTATTTGTTCAGGGTCCCTATCCATTATATGACCGTACCCGTACCAAAAATGTATCTGATTGGGGCAGAGCCTGGTATCTTTATGATGGGAACCGTGGACAGTTTATAAAATCTCTTGAGATCAGCTCTCAATTTTTACAGGATGTGGTTGACCGGTTATTACAGCATATAGATGTTAACAGAATGGCTGTAATTGGCTATTCCATGGGAGGTTATCTCGCCGGTTATTTTTCATTTACACGGTGGAGACATGTAAATGACCTTATTGTTATTGGATGCAGATTAAAAACAGAGGTTATTGGAGATGGATGGGATCATTTGAAGCATCTGAAAATCCTGGCAATTCATGGATTGCAGGATGAGTCCGTTTCTGCAAAAAATCAGGAAAAAGAGATTGAGCATCTGAAAAATCATGATATTAAAGCTGAATTGAAGCTTTTAGAAGAACAACATGCTTTATCTGATGTTTATTTTGAGGAGATAATGAGATGGCTAATTAAAAATGATTTCAAAAAAATAGATTAATAATAGGATTTATATAAATTTTTTCTAATTTTCAGGCAGGCTTAAACCAATGGTACTAAATCTACATTAATATTATGACTGATACTGCTATTAAGAGCGATCCTATGGAAATATTGGTTGTCGAAGACGACCCCACAGTTAGAACATTGGTCAAGGCGATTCTGGAGCATAACGGAGGCAATGTTTCTATAGCAGAAACTGCCACAGACGGAGAAAGCCTTGCGATGGAAAATGATTATGATATGATCATACTGGACCTGCGGCTACCTGATGGTTCGGGTTATGATGTATGTTCAAATATCAGGGAAAAAGAGATAAAAACACCAGTTTTGTTTTTATCTGCTGAACATGAAACAGATGTAAAAATTAAATGCCTGAAGGTTGGGGCTGATGATTATTTAACGAAGCCTTTCAACAGCGAAGAACTTATTGCACGGATTGAAGCTATTTCAAGGCGCAGTTCCGTAAAAGGTGCGGAAAAAGAGATCAGTTGCAAGGAGCTTAAAGTTGATCTTATTTCCAGAGAGATGATCATAAATGATAATAAAATCCCTCTAACAAATAATGAGTTCAATCTTCTTGTTTATCTGATGAAGAATAAAAACAGGGTTATATCCCAGGAAGAATTGGCTCAAAAAGTCTGGAATATTCATTTTGATACACAGACGAATTATATTAATGTGTATATCAGTTATCTTCGAAAAAAAATCAGGGAAAATACGGAAGAAGATTACATTGAAACCGTCCGCAAAAAGGGATTTATCTTTCAGTGTACGGATTAAGGCATAACTGATTTATCTGAAGATGTATTAACCCGGATATCCACCACCGCTGATATAATCACGAAGGGAGTCGATCTCTAATTTTTGATTGTTGATTACCGATTTAACAACATCGCCAATAGATATAACACCAGCTACTTCATTGCTATTGAGTACAGGAAGATGGCGTATTTTTTTCTCTGTCATCAATTGCATACAGAGATTTATATTATCATCAGGATTCACGCAGTAAATTTTGTCAACCATTATTTCGTTTACTTTCGTGGTCTTGGACGTGCGTCCCTGCAAAATCACTTTATTTCTATAATCTCTTTCAGAAATGATGCCAACCAGCTTCCCGTTTTCCATAACCAATAAAGCTCCAATGTTCAGATCTGCCATTTTTGCAATTGCATTATACACCGTTTCATTGGGTTCAACGGAGTAAATGGCCCTGCCTTTTTGTTTAAGTATATCTTTTACAAGCATAGTGTAAACCTTTTTCTATTCATAACTTACTTACTTGTAATAAAAACATTTTCAGATAAAAAGCAACAGGCAGAAATAATCGGGTTTTTTTTGGGGAAAAATTATCGGGGAAGTTTTAGATCCATATCGGCAACGATGAAAGCAAAAAGCGCCATAGTAGCTACATTCATGTTAAACTCTTCCCGGTCAATAATGTCAATTGTATCTGCATTGGTGTGGTGATACCAAAAGTATTTGCTTCTGTCAGTTACTAATCCCATCCCGGGAACACCATCCCGCATGAGCGGGCTGATATCGGCACCTCCACCTCCTCGTAACACTTCACCTGATTCAATAGGTTCGAGCAGTGTTCCTATTTTTCTTAATATAGCCAATGCTTCTTCAGAACCGGAAAAACCAAATCCGACAGGTTTAAAAACACCGGCATCGGATTCAACAGCAAGGATGTATTTTTCAAGTCCCTCTTCCACGGCTTTTTCATGATATTTTCTGGCTCCCCTCAGCCCGTTTTCCTCGTTAGTCCATAGTACAACACGTATTGTTCGTTTTGGAGCAAGGCCAAGATTTTTAATCAGCCTGGCTGCTTCCCACGCCACAAAACATCCGCCGGCATCATCCATAGCACCCTGGCCAACATCCCACGAATCGATGTGTCCGCCAATTGTAATGATTTGTTCCGGGTACTCAGATCCTTTTATTTCGGCAATAACATTCCGTGATTCTTTATCGGGCAGTGTTTCGGCTTCCATATATAGTTTTACCCTTATTGTCTCGCCACGGTCGTACATTCGCTGCATAAAATTGGCATCTTCAACTGTAACGGCAGCATGAGGAACAGGGCGTACACCTTCCTGATATGATGAATTACCGGTATGCAGGGTTTGCATGGAGAATGGGGTAACTGAACGTACGAGGGATGCCACAGCCCCGACCCGTGAGGCAAAAATAGCACCGCGCGTCCGGTATTGAACGGTTTCGCCATAAGTAGTAAAAGGAACATTGTATAATACGATATTACCGGCAATCTCATCCATTTTTTGAGCCAGATCTTCAAAACTGTTCACAACTACAACGTCAGCTGTTATTCCGGTATCTGGTGTGGCAATGCTGTTGCCGAATCCAAGTACAGGGAGATCCCGTTCATAAGGTAATATGAGCTTTGCGTATTCATTTCCACGAACCCAATGGGGAACCATAACCGGTTGTGCTTCAATATGGTCAAATCCATCAGCCTCCATCATTTCAAGAGCCCAGTCTATAGATTGTTCAAGCATTTCGGAGCCGGAAAGCCTGTGAGGGTAATAATCAACAAAGTGAGTAAGCCTTTCAAAGCCGGTGTTATTTGAAAGGGCTGAATTTATTATAATTCTTGAAATTTCTTTGTATGAATCAGGATCAAAATCCTGAGCAATCGATGATTGATTAAGTAATAATGGAAGACATAGAATCAATAAACTAATTTTCAGGAAGCTTTTAAGCATTTCAGATGGGTGATTTTGTTGGTTTATTCTGATTAAATAAAAAAAGCGATATTTAAAATACCGCTTTTTACCATTCTTTATAAACAGAATAAATCCGGCCTCAATCCATTGAATTCGGATTGTTCTTTGCAATATCCTGATACATTAAATACTCTTCCGGTGTGGTATCGGCAAACAAAAAGTTCAGGGGATCGACCGGTTTATTATTATAGATAACTTCGTAATGCAAGTGGGGGCCTTGTGTCATGCCGGTATTGCCGGAAAATGCTACAAGATCACCGCGCTGAACTTTAGTTCCTTTTTTTACTCCCTCGGCAAATCCGGAAAGGTGTGCGTATCGTGTTTCGTAGCCAAATCCGTGATCAATAACAAGAAGTAAACCATAGGTGCCGTGGCGGCCTGCAAATTTGACTATTCCATCACCTGTGCTAAAGACTTCTGATCCGACGTCTGCTCTGAAATCTACACCTTCATGCATTCTTCTGTATTTCAACACAGGATGCATTCTCATACCATAACCGCTTAGCAAAATGCCGGAAACAGGACGTATCGCAGGAAGATGTCTCAGTTTTTCCTGATTTTCGTTGTAATAATGTTTGATTTCTTCGAAGGATAGTTTTTGTATGTTAATTTTTCTTTCAAGCTTATCAAGCTGACTTGCCGTCCATCGAAGAACATCAGAAGCTTCATTACTGTAAAAATTAAAATCATCATATGGATCAGCTCCACCAATACCCTGTTGACGCTCCTGATATGGAATAGGTTCAAGCCCGAGAACAGATCGATACATTTCGTTATCAAGTCCGGCAATTTCCTCAACACGTTCTTCAATATTGATAATTGCTGATTGTGTATGCTTAAGCTGCTGTATCAGAATTTTGTTTTCTGCTGTAAGTGCAAGTTCAGAAGGGCTTCCTGCATAGTTGGAAAGAAGTGATAACCCAATGGCTGATATGATAACACCATTTATTATCCAAACGCATGCTGTGTAGAGAATTTGTTCCTTTTTACTGTATGAAATCGGAATGAATTCACACTTTTCCTCGTCATAGTAAAAATGATTTTCAAATGACATAGCAGGTATTGTAGATGTAACTCAGATTCGTTCAAGAATGTATTAATGTTTTTCTATATATAAAAGAGAAAAAAGAAAGGTAATTGTTACTCGAAATCTCCTTCGAAATAATCAATAGCTCGTTTAGGCATGTCGAGATGTGATTTTCTTCCGGAAATATGGGCTTTAATTTTTTTCTGAAATGCTTTGGCCGCATCGTATCCATAATGCCGCAATAAATAATTCATGGCAATAACTTCAGCAATAACAGTTATATTTTTGCCGGGAGTAATGGGTAAATGAATAAGAGGGATGTCTGTACCAAGTAAATTTACAGAATCATGATCAAGTCCTGTTCTTTCAATGTCATCTGTTTCATTCCAAAATGTTAATTCCAATACAACTTCGAGCCGTTTCTGGTATCTGATAGAGCGAATTCCGAACATCGACATTACATCGATAATACCAAGGCCGCGAATTTCCATAAAATGCTTATTCATTTCATTAGCTGATGACAAGAGCACGTTATTTTTTTTGGTAAGCATAACAACATCATCGGCTACAAGACGATGGCCGCGCTCAACAAGATCGAGGGCTACTTCACTTTTCCCGATGCCGGATTTACCGGCAATCAGAATTCCTATACCATAAACATCTACCATTGAACCATGCACCATGGTTTGCTTGGCAAACTGATCTTCAAGAAAATCCTGAATCAGAGACATGAACTTTGTGGTCTCAAAACTTGTACGGAATACCGGTATTTCTGCTTTTTGAGCCAGTTTAGTTAAATGTTCGGGCAGTTTATTACTGTCAGTCAAAAAAATGACAGGTACATTGAAATCTATTACATTTTGAAAAGCAGCTATTTGTTCATCCTGTGTCAAATTTTTCAAATACTGGCACTCAGTATTTCCAAAGATCTGTACACGCTGATACGTAAATAACTTTACATAACCGGCAAGTGCCAGGCCCGGCCTGTGAAGGTTAACCTCGGTTATAAACCGGTTTTTGCATGCAGACCCGGCAGCACATGCCTCTAAGTCGATATGGACCCTGTCTCTTAGTTTTTCAATTAAAAATGAGACATCGATTTTTTCTTTTCGGGGGATGGGTTGATGATCTTCAAAGGGCATGGCAGCTGAGATTGTGTTTTAATTATGTTTGAATCTCTTCTCTTTATATTTTCTTAATTGCCTTACGAGATTGTCAACAGCGTTATTTACGGCCTGTTCATAGGTCGGGGCACTTTCAGAAGCACGAAGTAAAACCTGGGGAACCTTGACATTAAACTCAGCTTTGGTTGGATTTTCATCATCCTGTGTTGGTTCAAGTACGATGTCGCATGCTATAATTTTATCATAAAACTGTTCCAGTTTATCTATGGATCCAAGTGCATAATTTTTCAAATGGGTGCTCGCATCAAAGTGGCGCGCTGTAAACGTGGTTTTCATGATTCCTCCTGTTAGTTTTAATTATTTGGCCCGCGGATGAGCCTGTTCATAAACATTTTTTAATCGCTCTACACTTGTGTGAGTATAGATTTGAGTGGCTGATAAATTCGAGTGCCCTAAAAATTCTTTTATAATACGGATATCTGCTCCGGCATCCAGCATATGTGTAGCAAAACTATGCCTTAATACATGCGGGCTCTTTTGTGTAACTTCACTTTCAAGCATCAGCTGTTTTTTCACAATAGATTGTACGGCCCGGGGATAGATTCTGTGTCCGCTTGCTGCAAGAAAAAGAGCTTTCCGGGCATCATCATCCGTTCTTGAGCCAAAAAGTTTATACCTCACAGACAGATGACGTTTCAGTGATGAAATAGCCTCTTTTCCAAGGGGTATTATTCGCTGTTTGTTTCCCTTTCCGGTAACTATAACCTGTTTTAAATCAAACTGAACATCATGAATGTTCAAATTAACCAGCTCACTAAGCCGCATACCGGTAGAATAAAATAATTCCAGAATAGTTCTTATTTGTGTATTGCGGGGAGTTGAATGATCGATATTTTCTATCATTCTGCGTATATCTTCACTGTTTACAGTGGAGGGTAATTTTTTTTCTTTTTTTGGTACGATAAGTAAATGTGCAGGATTTTTTAAAATAAAACCTCGTTTGTAGCAATATTTAAAAAAAGAACGGACTGAGGCTACTTTTCTTGCAATGGAACTTCGGGCCATTCCATCTTCGGTCAATTTCCCGAGCCATAACCTGATTAAAAGCCTGTCAATCGCATCAATATCAACCGGTTGCCCTTGTATTGCTGATTGCTCCCTGCAAAAATTTTCAAACTGCGTCAGATCCGTTTGATAGGATTTAATTGTATGTTTCGACGCATTTTTTTCGATTTCAAGGTATTTAATATATTTCTGAATGATATCCAGCATATTACTCCATAATAGTAATTTATATAGAAAAAGAAAGTGAAATTTATTCAGATGATTTCCCTTTTTTTCCAGGTTACTCTATTTCCGGTAAAATAGTCACTTAACGATACGAAAGCCAGAAACTGAAACCATAGTACACCAATAGGATGCGTGAAAGCATACAGAGGATTCCACCGCTGCCATAATGCAATTACCAATCTCTGAATAAGTATAATAGTAATAATTGCAACTGAAAGCTGAAACCAGGTTTTATTTGCTGTAAAAATTGATAATGGCAGAGTTATAAAAGGCAAAATAAATACGATGAAATGAAGAAGAGCCGAAATTATAAACAGGCTGAGAGAGTGCCCAAAACCGGCAAAAAAGTTTTTTCTGAACCCTTGTAATATTTCACTTTGTTTCGTGTACATCCTGCATTTAATGGTATTCAGGCCGGTATACATTCTCAGAGAGAATCCTGCACGTTTTATATTTTTTGCGAGTTCAACATCTTCAACAATGTTTGATTTTACGGATTCATGCCCGCCGATTTGTTCGTATGCACTCCTTCGAAATGCAATACACTGGCCGTTGGCTGCAGCAAATAAAGGGGACATACGGGTATAGATAAATTCAGGCATAAGGCGGGGTTTTTTGAAAGCGTACCAGGTTGGAAGCAGGTTGAACAATGTATAATAAACAATGGGTAAAACACATTTTTCCCAAAATGTCTTCAAAATCTGTTGAGGCCAGACAGTCACCATATCAGGATTGTCATTATGAAAAGCGATGGCTAAAGACGAAAGCATTCCCTGTTTTAGTTCCGTATCAGCATCAACGAATAGAAAAATTTCACCACCGGCAATATTTCCAAGCTGCTGGCATGCCCATGATTTTCCGAGCCAGCCATGCGGCTGGTCTGTGCCTTCGAAATAATGTATAAGATCAGGATAATCATTTTTGAAATTCTTAAGAATATCCGGTGTGCGATCGTCTGATTGATCATCCAGTATCAAAACTTCAAAATTTTCATAATCCTGTATTACTATACTTTTCAACAAAATTTCAATTACATTTTCTTCGTTTCTTGCCGGTATACAGACAGATATTTTCGGATGCCCGGTATGAATACTATTATCTGATTGTGGGAGTTCGGTTAAATAAATACGATTGTGAATGAGTATGCTAGCAGAAAGCAACAGATAAAACAGGGCAAAAAGTAAAAGCCAGCTTATTAATATTTCAGGCATGAATAATTAAAAATTTATGTTTTCCTGTATCTGATTCTTTGAAATAAGTACATACACAGTTATAATTTTATTAGCTTTAAAATCATTCGTTCAGAACATCAGATGAAAATAATTTCAAATTTACCTGCGGATAAACGCACGATAAAAACAAATCCCGGAAGCTATGAATGGTGGTACTTTGACGCTATATCAAATGACAATTCACTAAGTTTTGCCATAATTTTCTATGAAGGTAACCCATTTTCCGGAAATTATATTAAAGGGCAAAAATCTGATCATTCAGAATTCAGTAACAGGGCAGAATATTATCCGGCTTTAAGTATATCAATATATCAATATGGAAAACCTGTTTATTATGGCTTTGTTGAGCACAAGAGGGAAGATGCTCATTTTGAAAGTGAAAGTATTAAAGGTAAAGTTGGTGACAGTTCATTTTCAGGTACAGTTTCAGGAAGTGAATTGATTTATAATATTGAATTGAATCAAAAATTGCCGGGCGGTGACTTTATTCGTGCCAGCTTAAAATTCAGTTCAGAAAATAACTTTCCGATTTTCCCGGAACAAAATATTCAAAATAGAGAAAGTACTCATGTCTGGAATATGGTGCAGCCAAGAGCCGGTGTTACGGGAAAAATTGAAATTGATGTTAAAGAGAAAAAAGAGTTTATTTTCGATGGGACAGGATATCATGATCACAATCTGGGTATGGAACCCATGAAAAACAGCTTTAAAAACTGGTATTGGGGACGTTTTCATTTTCATGACAGGACACTGATCTATTACATCATGAACAAACAGGGTAATGAAATCAACAATGCATGGATTATTGATGATGAGTTTAATGTATTGCCTGTAAATAAGAAAATCATACTGAATGATAAGGGCTATAATGTTTTTGGATTGAGATCAGCAAGGCAAATTGAACTTACAGGCAGCAACCACGAAATATACATTCAACAGGCCGGAATTGTTGATGATGGCCCTTTTTATCAACGATTTCTGAGCAGGGCGGTTATGCATGTAAATAATGACATTTTGCAAACTCAGGGCATATCTGAATTTATAGCTCCGGAACGAATATACTCCAAACTATTTCGTCCGATAGTAAATATGAGAATATCATATCCGGATAATTCACATTGGCTGCAAAAAAAACCAAAACTTTTCAGAATGACATGGTAAATTTTAATAATTCTACTAAAATTTGATGGTTCTGAATTGTAAAGAGGGAAAGTATTTTGTTTCTTCAGCTACCAGATAAAAAAAGCAGCCTGATTTCACAGGCCGCCTTTTATTTTGGAGCAGAAAAAATTCTTACAAATTTGAGGGTATCAAAACGCCATCAATCAGATGTATAACTCCATTCGTTCCCTCAAGATCAACAGTGATGACTGAAGTTGTTCCATTTACAGTCACTGATTCACCATCAACTACTATTTCGAGTTCTTCCCCGTTTACAGTTTCAACGGTTTGTTGAGGTGTAAGATCTGTAGAAAGAATTCGTTGTGGCACAACATGAAATGTGAGAACATTGGTAACCTGTTCCTGAGTGAGGGTTTCAAGAGTCTCTGAAATCTCCTCGAAAGCCGAATTAACAGGGGCAAATATTGTAAACGGCCCTTCTGATTTCAACGACTCAACTAAACCGGCTTCAATAACGAGCTCAACAAGCGTTGAGAGATTAAAATCCTTGGCTGCAATATCCACCACATCAACAAATGCATTGGGCAATAATACTTGATCAACAGCGTGAATCACTCCATTTTCTGCTTCGATGTCGGCTGCAATTACAGTTGAAGCGCCATTAATCAAAACGCTTTCATCAGCTTCAATCCAAAGCTGTTCACCTGAGAGAGATTCAACGATCTGAGATAATGTCAGATCTTTTGATAATACTACCTGGGAGAGTACATGATAACTCAATATTTCAGTCAGTTGATCATTGCTCAGGGAAGCAACAAGGCCGTCAGGCAAATTAGCAAATGCTTCATCAGATGGAGCAAAAACTGTAAAATCGCCACTTGAAAGTGTTTCTTCGAGGCCAAGATTAACAATAAGATCAGCGAGAATACTGAAATTGTCGTTACTTGCAGCTATTTCTACGATAGTAAGATCCGGATCCGTTCCAACGGGTCCGCTATCGTCACCGCAAGCCGTTAAAGTACCAGTAACTATAATGGGAATTAAACACAGCTTTAATAAACTGTTTATTGATTTCTTCATGATCATTTATTGGGTTAGGGATTCTGAAGATTTATAGATAAATAAGGTATTTATTCTATAACTTTTAGTCCGTTAAGGTTATAATTTAAAACGTACAATTGGAAAGATTAAAATTTCGTTCCACTTCAGATATTTTTTTTGCAAAAAGGTGTTAATCAAAAATAGGGATGAATTATTTTCAGACTGAAAATTTTGTAAAAATCTCATCTGTTACGGCTGAAAAGATGAAATTAATCGATGAGATTGCAGTTCATAAAACAGGCCCTAATCTGTATCAAATGATGGAGAATGCCGGGCGTAACCTGGCTCTGAAAGCGATTGAACTGGTTGAAAGAATAGCGGAAAGGCAGCCGAAAATTACAATTCTTGCCGGAACAGGCGGAAATGGAGGAGGGGGTCTTTGTGCTGCACGCCATTTGGCAAATCATGGATACGAGGTCTCAGTTTGTATAACAGATAAAGAGAAATTAAAGGATGTTTCAAGATTTCAGCTTGACGTTTTGGGTAATACAACTGCTTCTCTTGTAACCTTTTCAGATCTGAATAAATTATCTTATCCGGACCTTTTAGTCGATGCAATTTTGGGCTACAGTTTAACATCACCACCTATAAACGAGGCGAAAGATTTTATTTTGTGGATGAATACTCAACCTGTACCAATACTTTCGCTTGATATTCCAAGCGGGGTTCATGCTACAACCGGCCAAACACCGGGTGTTTTCGTAAAACCGGATATAACGTTAACTCTCGCATTGCCAAAATCCGGATTGGAAAAATGTGTAACAGGCAGACTGTTTCTTGCCGATATCGGAATTCCTGCCGAAACATTTCGTCTTGCAGGTGTGGATTATGTATCACCATTCAGAAAGTCATTTATTGTACGGTTAACTGATATGTGATGGATGGTT
>JBHJOO010000422.1:0-7019 GCA_050329675.1 Balneolaceae bacterium | reverse complement strand
CCACCCTTGTAGGGTGTAAGCTCGGGAAAACCAACGATTTCAGTCATAAGAGGTGCTACAATCGTGCCATGCCGTGTAACACACGCTTCAATAGCTGATCCGCGACAATTAATTCTTTTCATAATCTTCACTTCTTTTTCACGAACGATTTCCTCTTCATATTTTTTAAAATCATTTTGATCAGAAATAAAAAAGGTAGTATGTCCGGAATCACCAAAAGGAGTTTGAATTACAAGATGATTTCCCAGTTTTTTTGATACTTTACGCAGATGTTCATAATCTTTAACCGGAGAAAGTACATAGGGAACACAAGCGACACCTGCTTTTTCTGCAATTCGGTTGGTATTAACTTTATTATCCATGAACGTGCGCATTTTAGCAGGTGGAAAGCAGATCTCCAATCCATTTTTTTTAGCCAGTTTTTCTGTTTTCTCATCAAACATCAAAAACATCACCTTGCCAGCTTTTCCTTTATATTTACGTGATTTTATATATTCAAACACCTCTTTATGTTCGAGAAGATAATTATTGATATCTTCAATGCTTTTAAATTCTTCGTGAGGCATCTCTTCTTTTGGAGAGAACACATTTGGATGTAATCCGTCGAAGCATTCAATGTAACAGATAAATTTAAAACCCTTTATCCACTCATCTGCCCCCAGTAAATTAAAGTTAGTGGCACTGATAAAATAAATAGGTACTTCATTTCTAAAAAAAAATCTTCGGATATCTGACAATCCTCTCAGAGGTTTTTTCTCATTTGTTAATTCAGCCATAAATATATTTTTTTAAAAATTAGCATTTGTCGTAATAATCAACCATTTAATTTGCCATTCACAAACGGTTGGATTTATTTATTTTCAGGTACCAGATCGGCCTTATCAGATACCTTTATCTGATTTTGGAGAACTTCTTCAGTAAATACTTTGAGTCCAAGTTCGTTCCGGTATCCGTGAATCTCTTTCACATCCAGTGCAAGCAGAAATCTGATTATTTCTTTGCTTACCACCTGGCCGGGCACCAGTACCGGAAACCCCGGAGGGTAAGGGATTACAAATGTAGTGGATACAAGTTCACGACCACTTTTTATAACTTCCAAACAATCTTGTAGTGGAATATACTCAGAATTTTCTTCCCTGTATGCGAGAAAGTAGGCTTTTCTTATTTCACCACCCCGCACACCAGGAACGGCCTGGAAAGATGAGTGAAACCGGCTGAAATCTGGCAGTGGTGGCACATCTTCCATAAGTGAATGAATTCGATTCAGTAATATTTCTTTCTCTTTCTTATTCAAAGCAGGATATTCCTCGTCCAGTTTGGCTGCAATTTGCAGCAGAGTATTAATCAAATAGGTTACACTTCCGCGTGTTGTACCTATGCTGGTCATGAAAAGAATGGTATTTCTGGATGTTTTATTAATCTGGATATTATACTGATCCATTAAATAATCGTTTTTAAAGGTATCTCCGTCAATTCCCGATAATCCTACAACAAGAGTAATTTTGGTAGGGTCCAGAACAAATTCATCGTGTTTCCATGCATCTTCCATCCGGTTCCAGCCGCCCTGATCTGTATAGTATTCATTCAGACCTGATTTCCGGAATTTATCAGGAATGAAATCCTTTACAGTCAGAACCTTAAAGTATTTATTCAAAAGAGGATGGTCGTGTATTTTGGCACGGATTGACATTGCCAATTCCAAACTTTTTTCTACCAATTCAAACCCTTCAAATTGAACCTGCCTTCTGCCGGCATCCATAGAAGCCAATATTTGGTAATTGGGGGATGTTGAAGTATGTGTCATATAGGCTTCCTGAAAACTGTCTGATACCAGTCGTCCAAACTCTTCGTCCCAAACATGAATCATGGATCCCTGCCGAAAACTGGAAAGTGTTTTATGAGTACTTTGAGTGGTATAAACACGAATCTTTACTTTGTCAGGATCAGGCATGAGGGGAATCTCTCCATCAGGTAACGATTTTATGTGTTTTTTATACACTTTACGGTATTCTTCGGAATGATATTTTTCATATAACTTATTTGCCACATACATACCTGTCCGCTGTTTATAAGTATAGGTAAAGCCGGCGAAGGCAAACCATGCTTCGTCCCACAGGAATATCATATCAGGTTTAATTGCCAATATTTCTTCCATTATTCTTTCTACATTATAAACGATGCCATCGAATGTACAGTTAGTCAGCAGCAGCATCCTGACTTTTTCCAATCTGCCCGCTGCCTTAAGCTCGAGTAATTTCTGTTTAATTTCCTCCAGCGGTACAGCTCCATACATGCTGTATTTTTCTATTGGATACGAATCCAGATAAACAGGCAGAGCACCTGCAAGTACCAGTCCGTAGTGATGTGATTTATGACAATCTCTGTCAATCAGTACCAAATCACCGGGTTCAACAAGGGCTTGCTGAACAATTTTATTTGATGTTGAAGTTCCATTGGTAACAAAAAATGTTCTCCTGGACCCATAAGCCGCAGCTGCCATATTTTGTGCTTTTTTTAATGATCCGGTAGGTTGAAGAAGAGAATCAAGCCCTCCTGATGTTGAAGATGTTTCAGCAAGACATAAATTACGTCCATAAAATTGACCAAAATCCCTGATCCAGCGTGATTTGAAAACCGAATTTCCCCTGGATATTGGCATTGCATGAAATACACCGACAGGTTTTTGACTATACTCTTTAAGAGCTGTAAAAAAGGGGGTATTGTATCTTTCCCTGATTCCGCGAAGGATTGCAAGATGTAACTCCTGTATATCATCTTTTCTATAAAAAATCCTGCGGAAGTTTTTTACGGTTGTATCTTTAAGTTGCAAAAGAGAGGTATCGGTAACATAATACACATCCACTTCGGGACGAAACTGCTTAATGATTTGTCCCAAAATTGGCCCAAGGTCCTCTTCGGGTACCGATGAGTAGTCCAGGTTAAGTATATTTCCTAAAAATTGCTTAAGAATGGTATTAATGTATTTAGAATGATATGGAGGTGCATATCGAATGACAATCGCCTGAATATTAAAATTAATGAGAAGGGCAATAAGAGCGTCCTGGAATGAACGCTGAACAATGATATCATATACAAATTGTTCATCATTATCCCGTAATTCACCAACTTTAATCCTTAATGCGTCTTCTTCCTGCTTTGTTAGATCATCTACAAAAAGCACTTCAAAAAAATTTCTTTTAATTCCGATACTATTCATATCAGAAATTTCATAAATGGAATCCTCGTCATCGGTACTATTTTTTAAATGATGAGGACTACTTCGATAAGATTCACTCACCAATTGACGCACCATTTCAGTTACATATTTGGAAGCAGCAGCATATTCTTCTCTTTCAACGGAGTCCTGCAAAATCTTAATCCGTAGTTTACCCGGAAATGAAAAATAATGTTCTGTTACAGAAAGATAATCAAGCAGGGCAAGTGTATCTTTTTGAATTTTAGCATCAATTTTTCTCTTTTGATTTCTAAGAAGATGCTGAAGTTGAGCCCGAAGCCTATTCCATAAGTCTATCCGTAATTGAGCAACATTAAAATAAGAAGTACTGCTCAGTTTTGTTGTTTTCATCGGTCTCCTGGTTTTGTTACCGGATTTTTTATTCTGGCTGATCTATATCACGCTTGTACTCAATAGTTGTGTCAACAGATTCCAGATTTTTTTCTTTCATTTTTAACTTTCTCAGTTCATCCAGCCTGGACGGTTTAATCAAAGGCCCGAGTGATTCCAGATAGGAAAGGTCGGCTCCATTTTGATAAATTGTAAAATCCCCAAGATGATCACGAAAACTTTTAAGCGGCTGGCCTAATCGCAATATTCCCAACTCACGGCTTCGTTTCACTCTTTCCATGTTAATTTCAATTGGTATTAGCTCCTCTGTAGAGCCGGCCTGATAGAGAATACTGCCATCGGGACCACAAATAATGGAACGTCCGCTGCCACCTGATTCCAGGCCATTGATGTCAAAAAAGTAACATTGATTTGTAGCAGCTGAAGCCCTTACGATAGACAACTCGATCTCGCGGTCAATCGTACCAGTTAGCGTAGGGTGAAGAATTACCTCTGCACCCATAACAGCCAGGGTGCGAATAGTTTCCGGGAACCACATATCATAACAAATTGAAACACCAAATTTACCAACATCCGGAACCTCAAATACACAAAAATCCTTTCCCGGTTTAACCCCAACCTCGTAGGGATAGAAGGGAAACATCTTGCTATAGCGTGCAACTACTTCTCCTTCAGGATTATAAACGGAAGCTGTATTGTAAATATCTTCATCTCTTTTCTCAAATATGGACCCCGGGAGCAGCCAAATTCCGTGTTTTTTAGCCATTTTTTTCATTTCAAGATCAAAAGGCCCGTCAATTTCCTGTGCGGTATATGTGAGAGGCCCATAGGAACAAAGTTCACTGAATACAACCATTTCAACCCATGGATAGAGGTTCATGAGAATATCCAGTTTCACTTTCATCATCTCAACGTTTGATTGAGTGGCAAATACCTTCATTTGAACTCCGGCTATTGCAAATGGCTTCATGATGTTACCCCGCAAGCTTTTAATGTTTCTTCTTCAAGAATATCCAGTCCTTCATTCAGTTTTTGATCTGATATAACCAATGGAGAAAGTATCCGAAGCACATTTTTAAATGTACCTGCACTTAATAAGACAAGACCACGTTCGGCACAAGCTTTTAAAATTGTTGCTGTGAGATCCCCATCAGGTTGTCGCGGATCATTGTTTTTAACAAACTCAACGGCAAGCATAGCTCCAACTCCTCTTACGTCACCAATCTGAGGACATTTATCCTGAAGTTTCTCCAGCCGTTTCCGGGTAATTTTTCCAACTTCAATACCCCGGTTATTGAGATCAATCTCCTTCATGTATTTAATCGTAGCAAGTGCTGCGGCACAACAGACCGGATTGCCGATATACGTGCCACCAATAGTACCCGGGGCGGCAGCGTCCATAATTTCGGCCTTTCCTAAAACCGCCGCTATAGGCATGCCTGAGCCCAGAGATTTAGCGTACGTAGAGATGTCAGGAGTTATATCATAATTTTGCCAGCATGCCCAATTCCCGGTGCGTCCGAATCCGCTTTGCACTTCATCAAAGATTAGCATAATTCCATGATCATCACAGAATTTACGTAACCCCTTCAGATATTTTACAGGAGCCGGATTGATGCCTCCCTCTCCCTGAACCAATTCAATAATTACAGCAGCTAAATTATTTGGGTCTACAACATTTCGAGCACTTTCATATAGTCTTTTTAATTCCCATTCCACAAATTGATCCAAATCACCTTTACGATTATACCGGTAATAATTGGGGAAAGGAAGGCGGTATACTTCAGGAGCAAACGGACCGCAATTCAGTTTATAGTCAATCTTACTGGTAAGAGTCATGGCCATCATGGTTCGGCCATGAAATCCACCTGTATAACACAAAACAGCTTGCCGTTTTGTTGCCTGCCGTGCTATTTTAATAGCGTTTTCTACTGCTTCTGCACCAGTGCTAACGAGCATTGCTTTCGTTTTTTCACCATGTGGTAAAATTTCTGCAAGTTTTTCACAAAGTTCAATATACGGTTCATATGTAATCACATTAAAACTGGTATGTATATACTTTGAAGCTTGTTCCTGAATAGCCTGAACAACGGCTTCGGCACAATGTCCGGCATTCACTACACCAATACCACCGGCAAAATCTATCCACTCTTTTCCGTCGATATCCGTAATGGTTGCTCCTTTTGCAGAGACAACTGTTGCTGTATTAAATACACCAACACCATTAGATACAATTGCTTTCCTGCGATCGAGAAGCTTCTCTGATTTCAGTTTATTATTCATATACACTTTAGTGAAAAATTTAATTTAAATGGCCGTTTTACATTTTTTTCAAATGAAATAATAAAAAATATTTCAGCCAATATATTACAGATGCCCCAAAATTAATTCTGTGAATTTCACCCATAATTCAAATTCAGTTAAGTCAAAACACCATATAAAAATAGGTTTAAATCACGAGTACTCATAATTACTACGATCAAGTCTTTACTTTATTAACTATCTATCTGAGAAAGATGAATAATCAATCAGCGCCCAATCCTGTGTTATCCTTTATCAATTATTTACTCTTAATCTCTCTTCTGTACGTCCGGCGGTGTTTATGAAGGCGGCTGTCGTAACTACCCCAAAGTGCCTGTATCGCTTTGTTTTCTTCCAGTTCAGGATTTGTCTCAACCTCAGTAATTCCTCTTCGGTTAAATACATCGTTCATTTCCTTAAAAATGATGGCTGTCAATCCTTTATTTTGATATTCAGGTTTGATCCCGATTAGGTAAAAGGCTGCTTTATTATGAAAATACGTTGCCCACAGCAAATGAAACCATCCGAACGGAAAAAGCCTGCCGTTTGCCCGTTGCAGTGCTTTCGAATAGGAGGGCATCGTGATAGCAAACGCGACCAGCCTTCCATCCCGGTCTGCCACACAATTAATGAAATCGAGATGAATATAAGGGATGTACTTTTCCTTAAAATATTCAATCTGTTCAGCCTGTACCGGGACAAACGTACTTAGTTTATCATACGTTTTATTAAGAAGATCAAACATTTCATCGGCATATCCCAGTATTTCCTTTTTATTTTTAAAACTGATCAGCTGCAGATTATTTCGTTCAAGAATCAGTTTGGAAAACTTTTTTACTTTTTCTGAAGGGCCTTCCTGTGGAATGTAAATTTTATATTCCACCCACTCGTTAGCTTTTTCAAATCCCAGCTGTTCGAAATGGGTACTGTAATAGGGATAGTTATACCAGGTGATCATGGTATTGAGCTCATCAAAACCTTTAACAAGCAGCCCGGCTTTATCCATATTCGAAAAGCCTGCCGGGCCTTCAATATATTCCAATCGATTATCCCTGCCAATTTTTTCAACTTCTTTTAACAGGGCTTTGGTTACTTCAATATCATCAATAACATCGAACCATCCGAAACGCAT
>JBHJOO010000546.1:0-4770 GCA_050329675.1 Balneolaceae bacterium | reverse complement strand
AAACAGGTCGGTCAGGAAGCCGTCCTGGTACTCTTCTTCTTTTGAGTTGCGGATATTATGCTGAATTTCAGGGTTATGGAAATGAGAAGTGAACCGGTCCCAGGCTTCTTCATACCCGGGGCCTGAAATCTCATCAAGATATCTTTGTAAAACCGCATTTTGAAATAACCTCATATCGAAAACCACTTAAATTTCTTTCTGCCAGACGACTTGCATTATAGAAAATGCGGGGTGAAAATAAAACAGATATTTGGTTCTGCAGGGAAGCTTGTGAATTTTGAGTTGTTATGATGGAAAGGATGTTGTTTTTTTTGGTATCGGCTATCAGCTTTCGGCTATCGGCTATCCATGTATTGCCGTAATGGGTTATAAAAGGGCGCCCTTTCATCAGGTATGGGGGAATTTGATGCTCCGGATTAATAGCCTTATCTTTGATTGAATCATAACTGCAACTGTTGGATGTTCGTTTGCCAAGGCTGAAAATACAATCTGCAATTCATTATTAACTATTATCAATTCCCCGGACCGGGAGGTTTAATCACATCCCATGCATCCCATTGATCTGTCGATCTTTGTCCTTTACATTATTGGCCTGCTCGCTTTCGGTTATTTCTTTTTCAGAAAAAACAAGGGAGGGGATGATTATTATGTAGGCGGCCGACAAATGAATTCACTGCATGTGGGTTTGTCGGTTGTGGCCACAGATGTTGGCGGCGGATTTTCAATTGGCCTCGGCGGACTCGGTTTTGTAATGGGCCTCTCCGGTTCATGGATGTTATTCACAGGTTTGATCGGTGCCTGGCTGGCAGCTGTTTTTCTTATCCCAAAAGTAAAGGGAAACCCGGTCTTTGATAATGCATACACATTTCCTGATATCTTTAAGCATTATTATAATCCCAATGTAGCTATTGTGGCGGGAATTATATCAGCGATTGGCTATGCGGGTTTCACCAGTTCACAAATCCTGGCAGGTGCAAAACTGGCCAACGGTACATTCGCAAATCTCGATCTGGATACAGCCCTTTGGATAATGGGTTCCGTTGCTGTTATCTACACGGTTTTGGGCGGCCTGAAGGCAGTGATCTATACGGATACGATTCAATGGACTATCTTAATGCTTGGCCTGACGTTTGTTGGTATTCCGATTGCATACAATGCCATCGGGGGAATGGATGCCATCAGGGCAACCGTTCAGCCCGAGATGCTCACCCTGACAAATGTGAGCTGGCAGGATCTTGTTTTCTGGATGGTAACCATTATACCCATCTGGTTTGTGGGAATGACGTTATATCAGCGAATTTATGCCTGTCCCGATGAAAAAACAGCAAAACGGGCATGGTATCTCGCCGGATTATTCGAATGGCCGGTTATGGCGTTTATGGGTGTGCTGCTTGGCCTGTTCGCACGGGTAGCCGCCGATCAGGGGATGTTTGATTATCTGGGTGCGGCTGATATTTCAGATACCGATCCCGAAACCGGACTCCCGATGCTGCTGCGCACCGTGCTGCCAACCGGATTTCTCGGTGTTATGATGGCCGCTTATTTTTCGGCTATTCTCTCGACGGCTGACAGCTGCCTGATGGCATCCTCCGGAAACGTGGTTTCGGATATTATCGGGCGATTTAAAGAATTTAATCCCGAAAGCAGCGGCTTTTTGAAACTTTCGCAAGTGGCAACACTCATTATAGGTGCACTTGCACTGCTGCTTGCCGGAATGATGGAGAACGTACTCGACCTGATGCTCTATTCATACGCATTTATGGTATCGGGCCTCCTGGTGCCGGTAGTGGGTGCTCTTTACTGGAAAAGGAGTACACCTGCCGGCGCAATGGCAGCCATGATTATCGGCGGCGGCACAACCATCACTTTACAAATAGCGGGGCTGACGTTACCTTATGAACTGGATCCGAATGTTTTTGGCATTTCAGCATCTTTAATATCATTTATGGTTGTTAGTATGCTCACTTATAAATCCAAATAAAAAAGAGAAATGGATATTCAATACGATATTTTTAAATCAGATAAAGAAAATAAATCGGGATTTTCACGAAACGATGTTGCAGATTTCCTGTATAATCATCTTGATGAGTATGGAGATACAAAATCTGCCATATTAAAATGTATCGCTTATGCGATGGGAGATAATCCCGGGCAAAGCGGGCAGATACTTCTTGCACATGATGAAAATGAAATTTTAGGAACCGTTATTATTAACGACACCAACATGGCTGAATATATTCCCGAACATATTCTTGTTTATATTGCGGTAAATGAAAATACAAGAGGACAGGGAGTGGGAAAAGAGCTTATGAAACGTATTATCGATGCTACAGAAGGCAGTATTGCACTCCATGTTGAACCGGATAACCCGGCAAAATTTTTATATGAGAAATTTGGTTTTACCAATAAGTATCTCGAAATGAGATTAAATAAATAATATGGCATACCTGAAACTATATAAAAGCGAACTGAATCATAACTATCAATTCCTTGATAAGCTGTTTAAAAAACACAACATAAAGTGGGGAATAACCACCAAGGTGCTATGCGGAAATACGGAATTTTTGGAAGAAGTGGTAAATCTTGGGATAGGAGAAATGCACGATTCAAGAATCAGCAATCTGCGGACGATAAAAAAAATTGATCCGGATACGGTTACGGTTTATATCAAACCACCCCCCAAAGATACGATTCCGGATTTGATTCGCTATGCGGATATCAGCCTGAATACGGAACTTTCTACTCTCCATGAGTTGTCGGATGAAGCTGTGCGCCAGGATAAAGTACACAAGGTGATTATAATGATTGAGATGGGGGACCTTCGGGAAGGGGTGATGCGTGAGGATCTGGTGAATTTCTATGAAAAAATATTCAGGCTGCCTGGTATTGAAGTGATCGGGCTCGGAACAAACCTGAACTGCCTGCATGGTGTGATGCCGGATGGTGATAAACTGATTCAGCTTTCGCTTTACAAACAAATTATTGAGTTGAGATTTAAAAAGAAGATTCCACTGGTATCCGGTGGAACAACAGTTACCATTCCGCTTCTGCTGAGAAATCAGCTGCCGGTTGGCGTGAATCACTTCCGGGTTGGTGAAGCTCTTTTCTTTGGCAAAAACCTGTTTACTGATGATAAGATCAATGGAATGAGTGATCAGGTGATGGAACTCTATGCACAGATTATCGAACTTTCGGAAAAGCCATTGGTGCCAAGCGGCGAAATTGGAATGACCCCGCAGGGCAAAAAAGCAGAAATCAGTGAGTTCAATGAAGATGACTACGGAAAAACAGCTTACAGGGCAATTATTGATGTGGGTGTACTTGATATTCAGCCGGATTATCTTGTTCCGGTAAATGATAATGTGAAAATTACCGATGCCAGCTCCGACATGCTGATCCTTGACGTTGGAGAAAATCCCGATAATTATAAAGTCGGGGATATGATCCGGTTTAAACTAAAATACATGGGTGCCCTCGGCCTGATGAGTTCAGATTATATCGATAAGGTGGTTGCAGATTGAAGAGGGACGTGAAGGCAAAAGTGAAAAAAATACATTTTCATCCTGTCATAAAAGTCAACAAACCTTTGCCTGTCTTTGATTTTACAGAAGGGTTCAATACAGACGAGATCGAGCGTAAAGTTTGGGGAATAGGACGCTACAACGAAAAGCGAAAAAATATGTATCTGGCTCCGCAATATGAAAACCGGAGAAACATTCACATGGGGATGGATATCTGGTGTCCGGCCGGAGAGCCTGTTTATTCAGCCTGGGATGCCGAAGTGGTTTACATGGCCAATCATGCTCAAACCGGCAACTATGGCCCGACCATTGTTCTGAAACATGAAATAAATGAAGTAACACTATTTGCCCTCCACGGACATCTTTCCCTGGCTGACCTGGACAGAAATTTTATTGGAAAAATACTGGAACGCGGAGAAGTTTTTGCAAACGTTGGTACACGGAAAGAAAACGGTGATTGGCCGCCGCATCTGCACTATCAGTTGAGCCGGGACGATCCCGGAAAGGCCGACATGCCGGGAGTAGTATCTGAAGATGAGCTTGCTGAAGCACTAAAAAAATATCCTGATCCGGATATGATTTTGAATCTTTGCAGTTAGCTCAAGTTCTGCAAGAACTTAAAAACCGGCCTTCTATTTAACATTCTAGTGTTAAGTCAAATATGAAATGTCGGTCGAAACCTGTCAGCACCCACTGGATCTGACAGCGTTGGATTTAGTGCGAAAAACGCCCTGTTTAGACCTTTTTTCAAAGTTACCGACGCTGACAGAAACCCGGAAAAGCACCGGGAATGCTGTCAGGTCTAACCCGTCACTTTAAGATTGACACGATACCAGCCCTTTTGTTTCACGCGAAGCCCGCAAAGAGGAAAGGCTCGCAAAGAACGCAATCGTCGCGTGCTTCGCGTGAACTTGGCGCCCTTTGCGTGAAACACGTAAGGCCTGTAAACGATGAAGTGCAGGTGCTGCTGGTAAAATATCTTTCACACTTGGTGAATCATTAATTCTGATCAAGAACAATATCAAAATCCAGTTTCTTGTGCCGTTCGGTTTCTGGAATACGAATAATCAGTTTGTTTTTCTCATCTTCAAAATACCAGCTGATCTCTTCACCCGTATCTGATTGAGGCAGTTCATTTCCGTTCAGAATAATACGTTCAGGGTGTTCAGCCTGTATAAAATGAAGCTCGTATGATCTGGTGGCGTTCACTCCCGGATAACTGCCCTGCACGGCCCCGATGGTAAATACA
>JBHJOO010000066.1:0-2773 GCA_050329675.1 Balneolaceae bacterium | reverse complement strand
AAGACTTCCAACAGTAACATCAGTAGCACCATCCGTGACTGTTATACCATCGCGTTTATTGTATTGTAAACTTGTACCATCGAAGCCAAGATAATTATTTTCAATAAGATGATTACTTCCACCGGATATTTTGATGCCGCTGCCATCAAAATTGTAAAGAGCCATCCCGCGAATTTCAACATCTTGAGTATTCTGAATATGAAGTCCGTTTGCATCAACTCCGGCTTCAAAACCATCAACACGAATTCGTCCTTCGCCGGGCTGAGACGTGCCTTCAATAATAACTGAAACAAGGATGGCCGGCAGGGCTGAACCGGGAGTTATTACAGGAGGTTGATCGCCGGGAATATCAAATAATATACGGTCAAGCCCAGACTCTGTATTAGCTTCCATAATGACTGCACGGAGTGTGCATTCCGGTTCAGGAATTCCATTCCTGTTGATTGTTTCCCCGGTGTCACAGAGCCCGTCTCCCGGATTATTATCTACATCATCTCCGGTTGAATTTACAATAACTTCCAAAAGCGGGGGTCCGCCAACAATGAGTTTAACATTATTGTCATTATATTCAACCATCATGCCGTAAGGCCCTTCAATTTGAGTGGTGGCGAATGTGCCTTGAATGCAGGGCGAAATTCCAGAGCAGGTCACAATAATGAATTCGCCCGGCTCTTCAAGGTTTACGGCATTAACATCCAGCCTTCCTTGAAGTTGGGCCTGCCCGGAAACAGACAGATGATCATGCCCAATGCCGGGCCCTGAATGATCTTCAATATCTATTTTAAGAATTCCATTGATATAGCCGTTAGAAACTGATAGTTGCCCCGGCTTTGTTTCAATATCGTTTTTTTGTTCCGGTGCAAACGTACCACTGTTAATGAAGGGCTTTACAGGGTCCAGACTGACTGCGCCGTTGCCGGTAATTAACCCGGTGTTTTCAAAATCCGTATCTTCATTGGATTGAAAAAAATCCCCAACTATTAGCCCCGCAACATCTAATCTGATTTCGCCGGTATTCAGTAATGATTTTGTGGCGATTCCGGTACTAACGTGATCAATAAACAGCGTTCCGTGATTGATGTACTCCCCATTACCCCATATAACAATAGAGCCCACAATAAGAAAATCTGCCCCTTCATTGATTGTAAAAACTGCATCATTTAAGAATTCGATGTTTGCATTATTCCCTTCAGGAACTGTACTCTGCCCGTTCAGAGAAAGATGAACACCATCCAGTTTCCTCGCTGATGCGCTAAATACCGTAAATTGCCCGTCTGATGTAATCGTTACCGGCTTTGTACCTGTGATAGTTCCAGAGCGCCATTCCAGTGAACCATGAACTGTCATGGATTCAAATACTTTTAAAACACCGTTATGAACAGTGAAAGTGGCTCCGGGCGGGACGTTGATACTTGAATTTAGTTCAAGATTGCCAAATGCCAGCATAAATTTCCCATCTCCGGTTAATTCTGCTGTAAGTACTGTTAAGGTTGATGAACCTTGCAGCCCGCCGCCAATGGGCCCAAATTCAATGGTTGTTTGATCTGATGTTGCCAGTGTTCCTTCAATTGATCCGCCACGCTGCAATGCAAGTGTACCCATACTTGCGTTGATTATCCCGGTACTGTTCATAGTTGGGTCAATCGCAATCCGTTCTGACCCTCCGGATTTTAATAGTGTGCCATTATTAATAAAAATTCCTGAACCGCCAATATGCGTACCATTTTCGATTGTGAATGAACTTTGATTGGTGAAACTTGCATTGGTTCCGATATTAAACCTACCGTTTTCCTCTTTATTCATTATTACAGATCCGGAAACTTCAAAATCTATCCGGTTCAGCTCGGAATTTGATATGCCGGTCATGTTGAGATTTCCATCCACTTGTACAATGCCATTAGGCTGGCTGGATAAATTTCCATTGTCGATAGCACAACAGCTCCATGACATATCACCGTTTATGACCAAACTGCCTTTTATAATTAAACGCCTGTTTGCATCTAATGTGAGCCCTGCGATCAAAACATCAGAATTGATCGTTACATGCTGGTTGGCCGTGGGTGCTTTCCCGATAAAAATCACATCACCGGGTAATGGAACCCTCTGCACACCATCACAACTCCAGTTGTCAGCATTCTCCCAGTTTCCGGCATCAGCCGTCCAGGTGCAGGTATCACTTGCTGATATCGCATAAGAGCTTTGTAATGAAAAAATGGAAATGAAGGCTGATAAAACAGTCCATTTACAATTGCGAAGAAATAATATTTGAATAATCATATCTATTCTTTCAGATTGGAAACCATATAATTATTTGTTCTGTAATACTAAATATTGGGTTAATACAAAAATATTTGTTTAATATTAACTTTTAATACAGCAAAAAGTGCCAACATCCTTTTACCAGGTATGATGCATTTTTTAGATGAAATTGTAAATCACCCATATGAGTGATTTTTCAGAAAGGATTGACCGGCTAAGATGAAGGGCGGAAAAGAGTAATTATACAAGTTTATTTTTCAATGCTTTGGAAACAGCCTCGGCACGGGAATGAGCGTGTAATTTTTTGTAGATGTTTTTGATATGGCTTCGTACGGTGTGGCCACTGAGATGGATAGATTCGGCAATGATTTTGTAATTTTCACCATTGCACAAGCGCTGCAATATCTCGCTTTCACGTGATGTTAGATCCCCCTCCATCTCAGATTGAAAAGATAGAACTACCATCCTCGCTATCGAAGCACTCATAGGAGAGCCTCCATTGAACACATCCTTG
>JBHJOO010000361.1:0-6324 GCA_050329675.1 Balneolaceae bacterium | reverse complement strand
AAATGAAAACAATTCGAATGTTGAATGAATCCGGCTCCCGGGTTAAATTAGCCGAATTTGATATGATTTTTGAGCGCGACTTTGGCACGGTTGGGTTTCATTCTGCTCTGAAAAAAATTACTGAGGATGTGATTAAAGCCGTTCAACAAGGCAAGAGCCTCATCTTGATCACTGATCGCAATGCCACGTATTTGAAGCCCCCCATACCAAGCCTCATCATGCTTCGTTCTCTTGTAAATGCCCTGAATGAGTCAGGGCTTCGACTTGATGCATCCATCATTGTGGATACATCGGAAGTGAGAAATACTCATCATTTTGCTGCTCTTATTGGATTTGGAGCTACAGCTGTTTGTCCATACGCTGCGTTGGAATATGCCCGGTACAGTGACAACCGAAAACTGAAGGATATGGATCCTGATGAGAAAGAGAAAAACCTGATAAACGCATTTGACAATGGGCTTTTAAAGATTATGTCAAAATCAGGCATCTCGGTAGCAAGAAGTTATCAAAGCTCAAAACTTTTTACAGCCCTTGGAATTGGAAATGAATTAAAAGATTTGTTTTTCCCCGGACTGTTTAATCCTGTTGGCGGAATAGGAATAGATGAACTTGTAAGCCAGATACTTGCCAATACCGATAATGTCGGAGATCCTGATGAAAAGTTCATTCACACCTATCAATATAAAGAACACAATCGCGGAACGGAGGGTGAAAAGCACTCTATGACCAATACCAGATCGAAAATTGTTCATGATCTTGTACGAAATAACAATCTTACCCTGAATAATCCGGAGTTGTACAATGAATATCTTAAACTTGGGATAGACGATGAACCGGTAAACATCCGTCATCTATTTGACTTCAAATCCGCAGAAAGCCCTCTTCCGCTGGAAAAAGTGGAAGAAAAAGATGCCATTCTGAAACGGTTTGGTTCAGGCGCAATGTCATTCGGCGCCATTAGTGCTGAATCCCAGCGGGATATTTTTCTGGCGATGAAAGAAATTGGGGGGCGAAGCAACAGTGGAGAAGGCGGGGAAAATCCATTCTACTATACTTTAGGGATTAATGCCAGCATCAAACAGGTGGCTTCCGGCCGATTTGGAGTAACCGCTGAATATCTTGTGAGTGGGAATGAAGTACAAATTAAAATAGCTCAGGGTGCAAAACCCGGAGAAGGCGGCCAATTAATGGGTGTAAAAGTTAATGAAGATATCGCTTTTGCACGCCACAGTGAACCCGGCTTTGATTTAATATCTCCCCCACCGCTTCATGATATTTATAGTATAGAAGACCTGAAGCAGCTCATTTACGAATTAAAACAAATTAAGCCGGGCATGAAAGTGAACGTAAAACTGGTATCCGGCGAAAATATCGGAACTATTGCTGTTGGTGTGGCAAAAGCCGGTGCAGATGTAATACACATTTCAGGTGGTGACGGCGGTACCGGTGCTGCAACCCTTACATCAATGAAACAGGCCGGCCTTCCCTGGGAAATTGGGCTCCGTGAAGCTCATGCAACTCTTGTTGCTAACGGACTGCGTGAATTCGTCGAGCTCAGAACAGATGGAGGGCTGCATACCGGTAAAGATATTATCACTGCTGCATTGCTTGGTGCCGAGGGATTTGATTTTGGCAAGTTACTGCTTATTGCAGAAGGTTGTGTCATGGCCCGGATTTGTGAAAAAAATACATGCCCTACAGGTATAGCCACTCATGACCCAAAATTTAAAGCAAAATATAAGGGTAAAAAAGAGCATGTAATCAAAATGATGTACTATCTGGCTGAAGATGTTCGCCGTAATCTGGCTCAAATCGGTTTCTCATCACTGCAGGAAATCATTGGAAGATCTGATCTGCTAAAGATTCATGAAAAACACATAGATCTTGTTGAAAGCCGGAAAATTGATCTCAACTTTTTCTTTGGGGAACCATTCATTTCCCATAATAAACAACTGAATCCGTTTTTTGAAGGTATCAGCCCGTTAAATCAAAAGCTTGTGATCGATTGTGATGATGCTGTAAAAAATGAATCCGGCATAACCCTTGAATATCCCGTAACAACTGAAGACCGCGCTGTATTAGCAACTCTTTCAGGCAAAATTGCTGAAAAACTTTCCAAAGAGCGCCGGGATGAAATTCTTCAAAAAGGGAAAGCAGAATCGAATCATACATTTGATGGTAATATTGAACTCCGTTTTAAGGGAAGTGCCGGACAGGGTTTTGGTGTATTCCAGACCGAAGGGTTAAAGGTATTTCTTGAAGGAGAGGCCAATGATTCTGTCTGTAAATCAATGTCAGGAGGATTAACCGTCGTCAATCCACCGAAGAATGTAACCTATAATCCAACTGATAACGCAATTATAGGTAATTGTGCTTTGTATGGTGCAACCGGGGGGACGTTGTATGTTCATGGCCTTGCCGGAGACCGGTTTGCTGTTCGCAACAGTGGTGCCACAGCCGTTGTTGAGGGAACAGGCCTGCATGCCTGTGAATACATGACCAACGGGAATGTCGTTATTTTGGGTACGGTATCTAAAAATGTGGGTGCAGGAATGACCGGCGGACAGTTATTTCTGCGGCAAGATCAGGTACATAACGTAAATGACGAGTATTTAACACCACTTGAACTGGATTCACAAAGTGAAGAGGAATTATACACTTTGTTGAGTGATTACCACAAATTCACCGGAAGTGCAACAGCCGGAAATGTTCTGGAAAACTGGGATCGCAAAAAACGCCATTTTGTTAAATTGCTTCCTGTTGGTTTACTTCAAAAAAAAGAATCAGAAAAACAGACCAAATTGGCAAGTTGATTTATGTATTCGTTACTCTTGTAGCCGATATCTATTTACAGCATAACAAAGTTTTTTATAGACCCAAAATATGGGGACAATGCAGCAGGATAATCCATTTTATTGAATTGATTCTGCAAATGCATAAAGTGCGGCTGCTTCCATTTCAACGCATTGGGCTTGTTCAATCTCACCACATTATATGGCTTAAGGCTTGTTTAAGATCATCAATTAAATCTTCGGGATCTTCAAACCCAACCGAGAGCCGAATCATAGACGGGGTAATTCCCCGGCGTTGACGCTCTTCCTCACCCAGGCCGTGATGAGTAGTTGTTACCGGCTGGGTACATAAACTTTCGGCTCCTCCCAGGCTGGGAGCAATTCTGAAAATCTTCAGGTGATCAGCTACCCTTGCGGTTTCCTCTCTGGATGCATCAAGTTTAAGGGTTAACATTCCGCCAGAGCCTTTCATCTGTTTCCGGGCCAATTCATACCCCGAAAAATCCGGAAGCCCCGGATAGAGCGCCTGTTTAATCTTAGGATGGTTTACCATTTCCGTTGCAATCTTTTGGGCGCTTTGGTTTTGATGACGAATTCGCAATACCAGCGACTTAATACTTCGTGAAAGCAGAGCAGCGACTTCAGGATCGAGAATCTGGCCCAGATTTTTACGCCAGGGAGCGATAGCATCAATATGTTCCCGGCTTGCGCCCCTCTACAACATCGAGAATGGCTTCGGTAGATGGAAAAACGAAGGTAGATGTATTATAAATCGGAGTATGTGGTGCCCCATGCGGATCGTCCAGTTCGCCTGTATGAACGCATCGTGTTGACAAGCCTGATTGATTTGACATAATATGAATTGTTTAAATTGTAAATTGTATTTGTACGGTAAAGAGATTCCCAAGATTGTCTAAATCATTAACTCCATTCATAATATATTTGTTGAGTTTTTAAGGGTTAGCTCTTCATGATTCTTCTTGTTTTTTCAAAGGGGTTTTAAACATCCCTTTTACGGTTTGATCTTCCTCGCTGTCAAATTGATCGAGCCCCAATTGAATGGTTTCCGGTTTTGGATTGACCCGAAAGGTTCGTGCCATCCTGTCCCAGAAAGAAAAGAGAGAACTGTAGTTGGAGTCGGTTTCCGGCTGCCAGCGCGAATGGTGAACCCGGTGCATGTTTGGAGTGACAATAACTGCACGAAGAATCCGGTCATATTTTTCAGGAAATCCAACGTTGGCATGATGGAACTGCACCACAGCAAACATGACAATTTCATAAAGCACCAGCTCCCAGAGGTATACGCCAAACAGTGCAATCAGCGGAATCCGGAACAGAGAGGAGAAGAAGATCTCTCCCAGGTGAAACCGGCTGGCGGTGGTTACATCCATCTTGTTATCAGAGTGATGCACGCTATGGAATCTCCAGAAAAACGGGATTTCATGATTCATCCTGTGCCAGGCGTATGTCCAGAAGTCGAGAAGTAATATAGCTCCCACTGCATGCATCCATACGGGGATTCCGAAACCGTCCTGCACCCAGTGCATGATGCCAAAACGGGCCTCCTCAGCCCAGATCGAAGCGGCCAGCCAGAGACCGACAAAAACCAGGCTGACCATCAATCCGTTGATTGCCCCGATAACGAGATTGCGGAAGGCATGTTTGCCGCGATCTTTGAACGAGCCGCTGAAATAGGCGTAAAATGGTTGAAGAGACTCCCACATAAACAGCAGAACCAGAATTGCAACCATGGCAATGATCTGCGTCTGCTGTAGTGCCGAAAGTAAAGGTTCCATATCTATCAGTTGGTTTGGTTGCCGGGTTTAAAATGTCATGACCTTATCGCTGGTCGCAATCCATTCGGCCAGCTCTTTCATTGTACTGAGCTCAGCTCCTTTAACGAACTCAGCATCTTTAATTCCTCTGGCAGCAGCACAGGTGCCACATATTTTTACTTTTGCCCCTTTCGCCACGGAAAGCTTCAGCATGCTTGCTAAATTGTAGTATCCGTCCGGTGTTTCCTGTCCGGCCAGTGCACAGATTGCCGCATCGGCCATCAGAAAGATGCGCACCTCGATGTCATCCTTGTAGTCTTTTCCCAGCTGATTCGCTATGCGCAGGGCGTTGTAGGCATTTTCAGTTCCATAGGGAGGATCGTTAATAATGATAAGTGCAGTCATTATCGGATATTTTAAATGATTAAGTTTTCAGATAATTTCTTTTGTTATGTACTCTGCTCAACAGGCAAATTCTCCATCATCCATTCAGGGTAACCGGATTCAAGCCTGAAAGCTTTAAATCCATGATTGTTCAATAATTCTACAGCATCGTATGCCATTGCACATAAAGGCCCCCTGCAGTAGGCCACAATTTCTTTATCCTTTGGCAGTTCTTTTAGCTTTTCAATCAATTCATCTTGAGGAATGGATAATGCTGAGGCGATGTGTCCCGCTTCATATTCTTCCCGTGGCCTCACATCCAGAAGAAGAGCTTTTCCCTGTTGCATTCGCTCAAGGAGTTGCGAACTTGTTACCGATTCCAGGTTGTGTCGGGACTCGCGAAACTCCTTCATGAGTTTTTCAATCTCCGCATTTTGTGAGAAACCGAACTCCCTCATGGCGTCCCACACTTCAAAGACTTTTGGGCTGGCAAGTGAATAGTAACTGTACTTCCCTCTTTTTTCCGCAGTAACGAGCCGGGCCAATTTGAGCGTTTGCAGATGCTGGGAGGCGTTGGCTACGGAGAGGCTTGTATTATCAACAATATATTCAACAGGACAGGGTCCCTGCGCAATCAGTTCAATAATCTCCAGCCGGTGTGGATTTGCCAAAGCTTTAGTGATGGAAGTCAGTTCATTATAGATTTTGTTTTTGAAGTCTCGGACGTTCATAGGTCTTTGTTTAATTTCTACGACAATTCAAAAATAACACAAATCATTCTAATATTCAATAGATTTATTGAATATTAGAATGTGTTAACACATGAACCATTCCACAATATATTTAGTTTCACAGCTGTCCAAAACGGATTTAAATTAACAAATATACTGTGTTTCTGCCCGTTTAGGGCGGATGCGCTGTGACATAAACAGTTTTTAAGTCCCGGTTATATTCAGGATTGTACTCCTGTAAGTTGTATTTATTCATCAATTTTTCTACTTCTTCTTTGTAGGTCAATTTTTTATGATGTTCTTTTTGATTTGCGATGCACCGGGTAACAACATTGATCTGAGATCCGCTTACTGAATAAATTTATTTTTTTCAATTCCTTTGGCAGCAGGCCTACAGCCTGACCAGACCACAACCTCATTGTTGACCCAAGGCGCTGCCTTGGGCTGCGTTGCCTCAGGCTTTCAGCCTGATGAAGCTATATCTATTGCTTCATTTTTTCCCGCGCACTGCCCGCACATGTGATGCGCCAGGTCTTCGGCTTGATTTATCCATTTTCATAGCTGTCCAAAAACGTTTAAATCTTCCGCAAATACAGGACTTTCACCGGCTACTTTTTTCCAAACGTTTTGGACAGATGTGAT
>JBHJOO010000051.1:0-24728 GCA_050329675.1 Balneolaceae bacterium | reverse complement strand
TATTATTCGCGTGAACACATTACTGGGAAATAATCTAAAAGAAATCATGAACAGGGCCTATAATAATCCATCAACAACTCTGTTTATGGGCGCTTTCATGCCGGGTGTGCCGATGGATTTTGTTCATGCCCTTGTACATGCTCCATGGAGTTTCATCAGAAACACAGATACAGATTATGCCATTAAAGTTGCAGCTGAAGAGGCCTTCTTTTTACACTGGCAAGTTAGTGAAAAAGATTATCAACACCCGTCTCATTTCAGAAAACTGAAGAAACTTGGTTTTAAAACTTTTAAACATTTGCAGATTTTCACGCATGCCTTGCTTCGCTTTATTGAAGTAACAAACTATAACATTCCCGAAATTGCAGGCATGTTAAATAATCTGAAAAATCTTGAAGTGGCTGGCTGGACTCCTGAGTCTTTAAATGATTTTTCATCTGCGTGGATGGCTGACCTTCATGAATTTTGCAATGCCGAAATTCATCAGGCTGAAATTCATAATGAGAAAACCGCATTTAATTTAAGAGTCAGGGAATACAGATTAAAAAATGAGTGGCTGCGAAACAGTTTCAAAGATGAGGATCAATTACATTACCTCAAGCCGGTAAATGCTTCTGTTATTTACTATGGGTACAGAAAAGATCAAAATCATGGAAAGGAACTCATTTTTTTGGCAAATATGGAAGGACAGCCCCGCAGCATAACCCCTGTTAAACTGAACCTTCCCAACATTGAAAAAGCTGGGTGGAAAGTGGCCCTTGCAACTCCCGGTATGCAGCCAAGAACTATAACAGATACTTATCGCCTTGGGGTTTCACAGGGAATTTTGTTTGAACGAAATAACACCTGATTTATTTATAATTCCGTCAAAATGAATCAAACTTCAGAATTAAGTTTAGATTACATTTATTTTTCCCTGTAAAAATAGATTTTTTTGTTAGTGGCATCTTTACCACTTTTAATTTTTACATTGTTTTCCTGATTGTACTGATATACAGCTGTTCGCATGGAATTTACACTTTTCTCATTCTGATAAGAAACCTGAACGGCATCTCCACCGGGCTCCAGTTTATCAAGGGCATCCATCAATGGCTTGAATTTTGAAGCCCTTCTTTTACTTGAATTAATCTGAGAGCGTTTTACAAATTTAATATCCATTTTATAATACTTTTAAAATTTACCTTATTAACAATTTGCTTATATTAGTGAGTTATCATTAAATATAAATTATTTTTATTAAATTTTTTAAAATTTCCACTTAAAGACCAATTATTATACAAATTTATTACAATTTAATTTTCGAATTAAAAAATCTTAGCTATTTATTTTTCATCTGTAAATAATTTTATCATTTTAAAATGATAAAATAATCTCAAAGGAAGGTTGAAATCCAAGGTCAAATACATCCATTGGAACAGCTTCAAGCCGCGGAAGGCGACGGCTCTCATCTATGGCCAGGGTAAATTCACGATACCAGGGATTTTGGCTGTTTAACACATTGAAAAATGAAATGCTTGCACTTAATCTGCCTCCTGTAAAATTTCCTGAATATTTTGCGGATATATCTAACCGTTTGTAAATATCCAGCCTCTCACTTTCTTCCTCGATATTCAACTGTGCCAATCTGTTTGGAGTTCCGGATGCAATCATCCATGATGCATACAAGTTTATTGACGGCATCACGCTTACTTCGGCGGTGGCAGTATATAAGTGTCTCCGGTCCCAATCAGCATAAAATGAATCACCGTCAAGTATAAACGGATTTTGAAACTCCATGGACGATAAAGAATAGGTATGCGTAAGTGACCAATTGTTAAACTGATTTTTTATTATAAGCTCAGCACCTCTGCCTCTTCCTTTATTTTCAAAAAACCACGGTGTATCCGAAAATGTGTTCGATAATGACTGTACATTAATTTCATGAAGGCGCAGATTTTTCGAATTTTTTATAAATCCCTCAATCTGGATGTAGGTTTTTGGTATTATCCCTGTGTAAACGCCTGCTGAATAATGGTCTACAGACGCCGGGGGCTGCAGCTCATTGGAAAGAACCCACACATCAGCGGTGACCGCATTATCAAGGCCGATGCGATGCAAAAATTGATGATTTCTGCTAAATCCAATACTAAAATTTACAGGATAATCGGGCAGTAATCTCAATTTTAACCGTGGGGAGAATCGTTTGAAATCTCCATTTGAGTAATAGTGAAACCTGGTGCCTATATGCAGTTGTGAAAAAGGCAAATCCATAAAATCTGCCTGAAAATATGTATCAAACTGATTAGATTCTGTATTTACAAGAAATGAAGACCTGTTGAAAGAGTTTTCCCTGTAATCACCCCGGTAGTAAAACCAGGCAGCTCCGGCAGTAAGCGAAAAATGGTTGAAAACCATATCAAAAGATTGTTCCGCTTTTACCTGGTTCATCGTGCTTTTATTCTGAAACGGAAACGTGAACACGTTAATTTGAGTGGTTCCATCTACCCGGTTAATCCTTGTATTTACGAAATCTTCTTTTAAAAAGTCTGCCTCATACGCACTTATCCCTGTCATGGTGTGGCTATATACATGATTTGAAATCTGTCTCTGATGTTTTATTGTTCCTGCAAAATTGCCCCAGTCATTTTCGGTTTGAAATTCTTCTGTTCTGAATCTCGTTTCATTCCCAATGGTACCAACTCTTCTCTCAACGAGCTGGTTTGTAAAGTCGCCCCCGTAATAAACACTGGCTATCCATCTGTTTCCTGAATTTCCTTCAAAATAGAGTTTGCCATGTAAATCAAAAAAACGGGCTTCAGAATCCAGCGGTGTAACCAGTCTTGAATCAAGCGTACTGCGGTTTTCACCCTCAATCCGTCCCGGACGATTGATATCAAGCCCCCATTGAATTAAATCAGAGTTATTGAACCAGTCTATTGCGTTTAGCAAGGAACCCCTGCCGGAAATAAGCCAGCTTGCTTTGCCTCTTTTCAGTGGCCCTTCCAATGTAGCTTTGTAACTCGAATTACTGAGACCAGCTTTTACCGTTGTTTTGTTTAGTGACCCGGATCTTGTAAGTAATGCCAGGGTTCCACCTGTTGGCACTTCAATTTGCGCCGGTGTTATATCGTAAAAAAACCCGCTTGATTGCAGAGCATCTTCATTAAAACTATCAAGCAGGCCAAACAAATGGCTTTGATTAAAAATAGTTATGCCATCCAGCATTACCTGTAAACCGTCAGGAGCACTACCGCGAACATTTAATCCATTATTTAATGCAGTGGTCAATCCAACAGAAGGCAAAACTTGTAGTGCGCGTACCGAACTGCTCTCACCAAAAGGACTGAACCTTCCGGTTTCAATTAATCCGCTCAGCGAGGTGTCGGAAGATGTATTAAATGCAGACCCGGATACAATAATCTCATTACTGCTGATTGCCTGGGGTGAAAGGCGAATCGTCAGATCTCTGATAGATTCCAGATTATCCACTTTAAAATGAACTTCTTTTGGATGATATCCGACATAGGATGCTTTTATAGTAATTCCGGATTCGATAATTGGTGCTGTAAACTGAAATGTTCCGGCACTTCCTGAAGCTGTCCCTTTCACACTATTGTTCTCAAGCCAGGACAATGTAGCGTGAGGCAGCCGCTCACCCGTTGAATCATCAACGATTTGTCCGCTTACCGAAATTCTTTTAATTCGATTTTCGTTTGTCCGGGTTTGAATCAGTATAACCTGTTGCCTGCTTTGATCAATTTGAAATTCCAGCCCCCTTCCCTGTAGAGACTTATTTAATTCGTTGAATACCTCATCTTTACTGCTTTCGATTGAAACACGAATATCAGATATAAGTGATTCCCTGTAGAGAATGCGCCAGGATGTGCTCTTTTGAATATCATCCAGAACTTCCTGAAGGGGCTTATTCAAATAGGCATATTGATCTTGTGCTTTCAGGGCGTCTGTTAAAAACAACGAAGCGATACAAAAAAAATATATCTTTAAGCCGTATTTCCACATCAGGAATTTGTTACAAAATTGTACGATATATCATCATCGGTGGCAAAAGAACCGCCAAGCACCCTGCCCAGATCATCAAGACTTTGATTTTTGTCCTCAAGAGCAATGGATCCCCCGAGAGTTTCCATCTCAATATTTTCAGGTGCTGATATTTTGATATTAAAATGATGTTCAAGTTCATCAAATACGTCCCTTGCAGGCCGGCCCGCCAAAATAAGCTGATTGTCCAGCCATGATTTAAATTCGATGATATCCGCCTGTTCCGGTACAGATACATTTTTATCTTCATCAATTAATACTTTCTGACCCGGCAGAAGTTCAATTTTTTCTTCTGATTCATGAACCTCTAACCTTACAAGCCCCTCTTCGAGAAATACTCTTGTTCGATTTCCCCAGTCACTTAATATAAACTTGGTTCCAATCACTACAACCCTGCCGTTGCCGGCATTTACCTTAAACTCCCTGTCTGAATTTGACTGAACATTAAAATATCCCTCGCCTTTTAATTGATATTCAGATGCCGGCTCACTATCAGAAATAATATATAGTTTCGAGTGAGGCCTGAGTGTAACTTCACTGCCATCGGCAAGTTTGACAACCCGAACCGCTTGTCCGGTTTCGGCAACTAATTCCGGCGGCTGCGGCATAATTATATAAAAAACCGATAGAACTGCGGCTAATAGTATCGCTGCTGCAAGAGCCCAGGCCCATCTATTTGATGAGTTCAAATCATGAATGAAAGTCTTTTGAGATCTTTTTGAAATCTGTGCTTCAATCCCATGCCACACTTTTTCAGCCGGAAAGATGACATCCTTCTCAATTTCAGTCCTGATTTTCTTATATAACAATAAATCCCTCATAACTGTGTCTTCTTCAGAAGCCCATTCTCTCTCACCTTCCAAATACCTGCCTATCATTTTGGAAAGCTGAAGATCCGGATCGTTATGTGGGAGTTTTCTGTTTGTCATTTTAATTGTTTTTTAACCCGGATTTAAGGAACCAGGATTATTACCTCAATTTGTACATACAATTGTAACTGTTCAATCGATATATTTTTTACATATTCTCTCATCTGATTACTAACCCGTCATCCAGTTTAATTCTGAATATGTTTGAAAAATCTGCAAACCTGAGCAGGGCCGTCCCATCACCTGTCAACTCAATAGTACCGCGCATTTCCTTTGTTTCCGTATCCCCACTGGCAGTTCTGGTTATGTTAATTTCATAAGTAAGAGTTCCGGTTACTCCTCTTTGAAGATTGTCGTCAGACCGGAGGATTTCTTTATTGATCTGAACGTCCAGAAATTCAACCTGAACGGAATATGTTCTCTGCAGCATTCTATCACCGGCACCCAACGCCTCAAAATTACCTGAACCTTTGTGTATACCATCAATCGACACGGTCCGGGAGCTTCCGGAAAGACCATCAATCAGAAAAATATCTTCTCTTTCAAAAGACGATTTTTTCCGGGGTGTCTCAACAGAACCACTTCGTACGCCTTCAAAATCAATCGTTTCAATCCGGTTTCGCTGTGCTCTCGGAAATCGAATAAAATCTCCTGAAGAATCAAGAAAAATATAGTTTAGCGTTGCCGATAAAGATTTTGAAAAATCAGTTATGCTGACGCTTCTGTTAAAAGAAATTGAATGAGTGCCCGTTTCGGGGTCAAAAGAGTAACTGAAGTTTTGTTCTCTGCCCCGCCCGGTTTTATCCTCCTCATCATCACCGGAAACTGCGGATGCCGGTGGTGTAGCTAATTCAGAGGATACTGAACTCTCGAACCCCAATTGAGAAGGTATAGCCAAAGCATCATTCAGGCTTGCAAGGATACCGTCACTTTGGCCAGAAAGTGATTCACCGATAATCTGCACAGCTGCTTCAATATCGGCTTCTGTAGCTTCATCTATCGTACTGTCGACACTGTCGATGGTACATGAAGAAAAAATAAGAGTAGCAGTTATGACTATCCCCCAAAAAAATCTGTCGTTTAATCGATTTGTTAACGATTTCATACTATTTCGATTTTATATTCTTATTTAAATGTAATACACATGTATCACACTTTACCCCTATTCGATTTTTTCATTTTCATGGAATCTCTTAAGAGATTTTCTCATATCCTTAAGAGCAAGCGCCATATGATTTTCAACAGTTTTAACACTTACATTCATAACTTCGGCTGTTTCACGATATGTAAAATCTTTCAAAAAGCAGAATTCAAATACCATTCGGCGCTTTTCGGGCATGGCTTGTATAGCTTTATCGATGGCTTTTTTCAGTAATTTATTTTCGAGATTCTCTGCCGGGGTTTTTTCATCGATTCCAACCGGAATCTCTTCCGAATCATCAAATTTTTTATTATCCCGGAAGTGATTCAGCATGCGGGTATAGGCAATCTGAAAAAGATATGCTCTGAGAGACTTTGCGGGATCAATGCCATCTCTTTTCTCCCACACTAATACAAATGCTTTTTGAACCAGATCCTGAGCATCTGCTTCATCCATTCCCCGGCTAACTATAAATCTGTACAGTGAGAGGCTGTGCCGATTGTAAAACATTTTAAATGCCTGATGGTCCCCTTTCCTGATTCGCAGATATAATTCATTTTCTTCAAAACCATCTGATTTCGAAAGTGCAAGAATTAGCAAAAGTCCTTCAGCTGAGAACATCAAGAAAAATATGGTTCCTGGATTACAAGTATTGTCAAGATGAATAAATTAAATAATCGTGACAAAAAAATACTGAGATTTTACCACCTAATGCCGGAATCGTAAAAAGAAAACTTGCAATTATGTATTCTATGGCAAGCTATCATGGATGCCGGTATTAAAGCTATTCAGTTACTTACCGGAGAAGCAGAACAGCATAAGGATACCGCAATCGAAGTCAGAACATAAGCACCCGGGTTAAATAGGTGATTCAGGAGTTTACCTCATCATTAATATTTTTGCTCCTCTGCCTCCGCCTTGTTTTAATTCCAAGAGTGCTTCATTTGCTTTCTCAAGCGGATAAAGCCGAACTTCTGGTTCAATCGGAATTCTGGCTGCCAATTCTAAAAATTCCGAAACATCGCTTCGTGTTACATTTGCAACAGATTTAATCTCTTTTTCCATCCACAAATGCTTTGGATAATCGAGCTTCAAGAGATATTCTATATCAAAATCTTCTTTTCTTATTGCATTGATAACGAGACGGCCTGCCGGTTTTAATTGACTCAAAGCCTCAACTGACGGTTTCCAGACAGGAGTGGTATCGATAATTGCATGAAGTTTTTCCGGTGGTCTTTCTTCAGTTTTACCTGTCCAGGCAGCACCAAGTTTTTTGGCAAAATTCCTCTGCTTCGCACTTCTTGCAAAAACACAAATTTCTGAATCTGGATATAAATACCTGCATAATTTCAATACAAGATGGCCTGAAGCTCCGAAGCCTGTTAAACCGAGCCGGTCTCCATTACTTATACCTGTGAGCTTTAACGACCGGTATCCGATTGCACCCGCACAAAGCATTGGTGCTGCGTGTTCATCATTAATTGATTTTGGAATTGTATGTACAAATGATGCCGGTGCCTTCATATATTCAGCATACCCTCCATTGACATCCCTGCCTGTAGCTTTAAATTTATCACAAAGGTTTTCATATCCTTTTTTACAAAATTCACACTTTTCACAAGCTGAAAATATCCATGCCACGCCCACACGATCGCCTGCATTAAATTTTGTTACCCGGTTACCAGTTACTTCAATCTCGCCAACTGCCTGATGTCCGGGAATTACAGGAAATGAAGGTGGAAGCGTTCGGCCTTCTATTTCATCCAGTTCAGTATGGCATACTCCGCATACATGAATCCGAATCAATACTTCATCCCGCCCGGGAACAGGTTTAGGCAGATCAGAAAGATGTAACGGAACTTTATTAGTTCTTAAATCTGCTACTTTCCGAAGAAGCATTGCTTTCATAACAATCAAATTTATTAAGTTTTTAACAGATAATAGAAATTCTAAAAAATAGTTATTTAATTGTATGCATAAATCAAGATGTTCTATATTAACATCTATCAATATAATATTTGTATATTTGAAAGTAACTGATGGCAATCGGGGTTGTGACTATAGCGTATTTATATGAAGATAATGATTCTTTTAGTGTGTGTTTTTCTTCTTGGGTGTGACGTTGAGAAAGAAGGTGAAAATAATTCGACAGAAAACCCCTCTTTTTTATCATCATTCACTATGGGTTCGGAAGACGGTAAGTCAAAAAAAAGTAATAGAGAGTATATACTTTTTTCTGAGGGAAAACAGATTTCAAGTCACCAAACCGAAAGTGAAGTTCACACTACAGCACAGCATTTTTTAGAGGAAAATCCATTTGTCGAAGTTTATTACACTGATGACACTGAATATATCAGGGAAAATATTGCAAACAAGACGGCTGCTGAACTCTACAACTTTACGCATCCGTCTCTTAATAATATTGAATGGACTCTAAAACAGCCATTGGATCTTGATGGCTTTGAACTTTTTACCAAAGCCAAATCCAACGCCGATAGTGTCCGGATTACTTACAGGTGTGATAATAATAATTCTGCTGAGAAAATGATTAAATCGGAACATGGCAAAGTTGAAGATTTATTCCACGGAGATTGTTCCCGGATTCTTACCCAAATATATGCCTATTCCGATGTTGTAGTTGGAGGATATTATGTGGTAGATGTCGGGTTTTTCAATGCAGTGGATTTTTGAGTTTTTAGTCATGAGTCATAATTTTTGAGTTGAGCATAGCGATTACTCCCGACTGTAACAAAACAGAATTTTTATTCATCTATTGTCTTCTTCCTCGAAACCACCCAATCCAAAAACAAAAACTCAATGGCGGCCGCCTCATATCCTTTCCAGTTTTTGATCATCTCCTGAAAGTCCTTTTCCGCTGTATTATCAGGATCGCCCCCATAGCTCATAATAATCCACCGGCGCAATCCTTCTTCTTTGTCTTTTTGCTTGTTAGATGGAAATACTGCTTCGGTTGATTCGCGGAACAACATTAAATCCTGAGCAGTTGTTGGGCCAATGCCTTTTACTTTGGAGATGGAATTGTAAAAAATAACCGGGTCGGCTTTTTGATCGAGCCAGTTCAGATCAATCTCACCGGCAAGAATATCCTGTGCAAGCCCAACCAAAAACTCCCCTTTACGAAGAGTTGGGCCAAGTTTACGGATTTGAGCCGGATCAGCTTTAGCCAGCTGAAACGGGCGCGGCCAGGCTGGCAGGTTTTTGCCTTTATGCTCCAGGTGTGCGCCGTAGGCTTCACGGACTTTAAAAACCATCTTTTTAGCTGTGGGTTTGTGCGACAAACGCATCTGGATGATCCTGTTCATTATATCTTCGAATAAATTGGCTCTTACCATGCGTTTTAACCCATAAAATTCCTTTAGCTTTGGGCCTAATACAGGATCATGGGAAGCCTGATCGTAAAACGGACGCAGATCAATCATTGTACCAAAAATACGAACGAGTCTTCTGTTGGCTTGATCAATTTCACATTTATTCAATCCCCCCGGGGTAGTAATTTGAAATTCCGGAGTTTCGGGGTCACCGTTGAAATAAACGGTTACAATAATGTCTCGCTCATCCAGCGAAAGCGGACGCGTGAAACCATCCTCAAATATTTTTTCGGGGTTGTGTTCGTGATCGAAGTAAGAATTCACGTCCAGACAGATAAACCAGTCGTGCGGCGGGATGGATTTTAGTGTCCATGCAGACATACTCAAATTGTAAAATTAAAATTTTGAATCGCAATAATACGGAGAATAATAATCAGGTTTATTTTTTAATATTCTGCATCAATCGGTATCCGCCAGCCTAAGCTCAAACCAAATTGCAAACGAAATTCATCACCTTTAAACGCTGGAGTAAAACCTAACCTTAAAACAAAATTATTGCTTCGGGGATGAAACCGGTATCCGGTGGTCGTTGTCATAAACAACTCTGTCCCTGACCTGGAAGGCCTGAAATCAAGAAATCCGCCGGCACCCATTTCCAGCATGTGAGCGTCACTTCCGTAGAACAGGTTGCCTGTCATCACGATACCTGATGAAGTAACTTCAGAAAAGTCTCTGTCAGGAAATCCGAAAAGCCCGACCCTCAACCCGCCGGTATGGTTTATAATAAAGTCATAGTTAATCGTAAAACCTCCGCTGTTTCCCCAGAGTTCAAGATAAACGGATTGTTCAATATCCGGCGGATCAGGTGTCGGCAGATGGGGAACCTGTGCATTGGATTGTGGAACTGTAAAAAAATAAATCAAAAATACGGTTGCAGTAAGCAGCTTTCTAATTACAAGTTTATGATTTTTATCCATTTTCTTGACTGGTCGCTTATGAAACAGTTAGACAATTAATTCTAATGTTTATTTAATTTTCGTTTTTATAAATTCGTTATTAAAGGGTTATAAGTCTGACTGTTTTTATCTTAAATATACAATACCATTGGTTCATTGGCCGGGATAAATTTAATATTACTTATTATGAAAAGAACCGCTATTTCCTTCCTTATCTTCGTTATTTTTTTTCTTCCATCCGTTTTAGCTGCTCAATCATCCCCTGAAAAATATGGCAACATTTCTGAAGATCATTTGAAAATCGATTCAGTCCCATTCGATTCAATAGCCTCTGCTGTCATTTTATTTGATTTCGGAGATGTTTGGTTCGACTCCCAGCTGAATCTTAATTTCAAAAGGCATAAAAGAATAAAGATATTAAACGAATCCGGATTTGATCAGGCCAATATATCAATTGGATATTATTCTAAAAATAGATTGGAACGAATTAGAAGAATTAAAGCTCAGACAATTAATGCTACGGAAGATGGCGGCTATGAAGTTATCGAAGTTGACAAAAGATCATTTTTTGATGAAGATATTGACGGGGATCATAAGCGGCTAAAATTTTCATTTCCGGCGGTTCGTCCTGGGTCAATTATTGAATATGAGTATGAAATGCAATCCAAAAGTCCGCATTTAATGCCTCACTGGCATTTTCAGGATACAGAACCCACACTATATTCTGAATTTAATTTTGAAATTCCTGAATTGCTCAGATACAGAATTTTATCAGAGGGCAGTACCCAATACTACAAGAGGCATACCGAAACAAGTGTAACTAACTTTTCACCCAATATACCGGGATATATGGCAGGAGGTTCAATTTTACTGAACACAACTGCCAATCACTACTCAATGAAAAATATTAAAGCACTGAGAGAAGAACCTTACATGAGATCTGTAACTGATTACCTGGCAAAAATACGATTTCAGTTTGCAGAAATTCACTATCCAAACGGACAGATAGAACCTGTAATCAGTACCTGGGAGAAGGTGGCTGATGAGTTGGACGACCTCATGTTATTTGGAAAAGCAATTCAATCGAACCGCCGTTTCCGAACTATTCTTGAAGAGATCCCGGGGTATCCGGCAGAAGATGAACTGGCTGATTTAATTGCCATTTACGATCACCTGAAAAATTCAATGAATTGGGATGGTACATTGCGGATTATTGCATCTGACAGGCTCGACAGAATATTCGAAAGAAAAGCGGGAAGCAGCGCCGATATTAATCTTTTGCTATTTGCTCTTTTAAATGAAGCGGGAATAAATGTTAAACCCGTCCTGACGAGTACAAGATCAAACGGCAGTATATGGAAAAGTAATCCGTTTATTGATCAATTTAATTATGTAATGGTACTCGCTGAAATTGACGGGGAAAGGTATTTATTGGATGCCACCGATCCTGACAGGCCTTACACTGTTTTACCCGGCCGTGTTTTAAATAGTGAAGGATGGATAGTACAGAAAGAAATCACTGAGTGGATTTTAATCAATAATGACACGCAGCACGTTAAAAATGTAGCTATAAAGGGTTCCCTTCTTGAAAACGGTGAAATTATGATTGATTTCCAGTCCAATGATACTGGCTATTATGATTTGAATTACCGTAAGGAATTAAAAAATTATGATTCAAAAGCTGACTTTCTTCGGGATGTAGTCTTCAAAGATTTATCCGATTTTGTTGTAGAAGATTTGGAAATAACATATGATGACGACAAAGCACGTTTTACCAAATCCGGAAAATTGAAAATTGAAAATATAACGGAGAACTTTAATGATCTTTTATTTCTTAATCCCCTGTTTTTAAATAGTCTTCAGGAAAATCCTTTAAAAAATCCTGATAGACAGTTCCCCGTTGATTTTGGATTTGAAAATTCCTTTACCTATACATTACATCTTCAAATACCGGACGGTTATTTAGTGGAGGACCTACCTGCAAACAAAATCCTCCGTTCGCCGGATAACAGTTTGGAAATAAGAAGAATTTGCCAGGTTCAGGAGTCGGATATTCAGTTTCTGTTCTCTTTTAAACTTAGAAAATCGATTTTTTCAGATGTAGAGTATGATATGTTAAGAGAATTTTTTAACCAGTATTACGCTCTCCAACAGGATCAAATTGTATTGAAAAAAAGTTAACAATCAGTATCAGCCCAATGATAGTAATTCTGAATAGGTTCCTCATCCTGACGTTTTGTTTCATTTGCTTTTATCCGGTACCTGCCAAATCGATACAGCAGGTTTCAGACACTTCTGATATTGAAAATACCGTTCTTGATTTGTTATTCTGGATTAATGCAAATTCCATTGTAAAAAATTCCGAAGCCATCATTGAAGTTTTCAGTGACAGGCGAATGAAATACCGTGTTGAAAAGACAATTACTATCCTGAACCAGGAAGGCAGCGATAATGGAAACATCGCTATTTATTATAACAGTTTTATGAAGCCGAAGCGTATAAAAGGTGAAATCAGGGATAAAAATAATAATCTTGTTCGCACCCTGTCTTCAAAGGAAATCAACGATTATAGTAATGCAGCTTCCTATTCCCTTTTCGAAGACAGCAGGGTTCTATTTTTTCAGCTTCTGCATCACGAATATCCCTATACCATTTCATACGAATATGAAGTTGATTACAGCGGATACATCAACTGGCCTATGTGGTTCCCCCAGGATTATGGAATGGCCGTTGACCAGGCAAAGCTGACTTTATCTGTTCCGGCTGGAATGGAAGTCAGATACAGATTGAATAATATGGAGGCTGCTCCGGATGTAAGTACTGACAACCGCAGGGATATCTATTCATGGGTCGCAGAACGTCTGGTACCCGTCACGCCTGAACCGTACGGGCCCAAAAATTATATGCAGCTGCCTTTTATTGAGCTTGCACCAAATCAATTTGAAATGGATGGTTACAAAGGCAAGTTACAAACATGGGAAAGTTTTGGACAGTGGTATGCGAACCTAAGCCAGGGCAGGGATCAGCTTTCGGATACAACCATCGACCACATCAGAAGTATTGTACAACATACAGAAGATGAAACAGAAAAGATTAAAATATTGTATAACCATCTTCAGGAATCTACAAGATATGTGAACATATCTTTGGGCCTGGGCGGCTGGCAAACTTACCCGGCTTCCTATGTAGAGGAACGCGGATACGGGGATTGCAAGGCTCTCACCAATTATATGATTGCAATGTTAAATGCGATAGGAGTTGAGTCATATCCTGCATTAATACGCTCGGGAATTAACGAACGTGAACTGGATCCGGATTTTCCAAGCAACCAGTTTAATCATGTTGTTGCGTTTATTCCGCGAAACGAAGATGATTTATGGCTTGAATGCACCAGCAAAATTATGCCTTTTGGCTATTTAGGTATGTCTAATGAAGATCGCTATGCACTTGTTGTAAAACCTGAAGGCGGCAAATTGGTTCGAACCCCTAAAAGCACGTGGGAAGACAACCAGCAATTCAGAACAGCAACTGTTGACTTGCTTGATACAGGTGATGCGTTTGCAGAAGTAACAACTCAATTTACCGGCAATAAACAACTTGGGATACGAAACAGTTTGAGTCAGTTAAATATCAGCGATCAACATAAATGGATTAGGCGATGGATTAATATCCCGGCGTTCGATCTGTTATCAGCGGATTTAAGTAACTTTGAGAAAAAAGAATCTGTTTTACAGTTACCCCTGACTTTAAAACTGCCAGGATATGGTACAACAACCGGAAAAAGAATGTTTGTAAACGCAAATTTGATGGAACAGGGTATTTCTGTGCCTCCCGAAATTGAAAATCGAACTCAACCGGTACATCTCAATTATGAATGGATAAATATTGATAGCATTTATTTTAAAATACCGGATAATTTTATAGTGGAAGCGATGCCGGAACCTGTCTTAATAGAAACGGACTTTGCATACTATTCAGCTGCCCTAAGCCAGCCAGATGAAAATACATTGCTCTATCACCGTGAACTGCAAATACGTGAAAAATATCTGCCTGCTGAGTTATACAATGATTACAGAGAGTTTTACAGTTTAGTTGCAAGGGCGGATAAAATGCGTTTTCTGCTAAAAAAAGAGAGTGATTAAACCTGCTACAAAAATTAACCTATTGATGTTTCAATAGAAGTATGTCGGGACACTCAGAAATAGGGGAAAAAGTGCAAAAAGCTGAATATGGGGTTCTCACGGATCTTGAAAGATATATCTCATACCATAGCTGTCCAAAACATTTTAAATATTAAGAAAAGTCGTTGATTTTAACGAGTTTGGAGCAGTTTTTGGGGATTCCTAAATTAAATCCCCAAACCCCTGATAAGGGGTTAAATGTGAATAGCCCCGCATGAAATGCGGGGTGGAGCAGGCGAATTCCAAAAGACCCCGAATGGGGTCAAATATCCCATTTTGAGAAATAATCGGCCATTTATTGAACCCCATTCGTTAGTGCCATATGGCACAATAGTAGGGGTTCCTCAATGGTCAAATCTCTGAATCCCCGCATTTCATGCGGGGCTATTCAAGTTGAACCCTTCGGGTTCGGAAAAAACGTTTTGGACAGATGTGATCTCATACTTTTATCACCGGGCATCTGCCTAATCGGTGTCATCTGCGTTCTATAAATCCCGGCGATCAAACAAAGTTGTCTCGACACTATCTTCTAAACAGCGATTACAATTCTTGGCCAAAATCCTGCCATGCCCTTAGATATTTCGCTTCAGATTCAAGAAAGGAGTCGTTATGTCCACCACGTAACTCTATAAATCTTTTAGGTTCTGAAGCTGTTTCGAACAGTTTTTCGCCATGATGAAATCCGATCAGGTCATCATCTCTGCTATGCAAAATCATGACAGGAATACCCCTGATTTCAGACAGGTATTTTTGAGTTGGAAAATTAGCATGCGTTAAAAAGGATGGCAGAAACGGATAAAGTTCTGAAACAATTGCTTTCATATTTATAAATGAAGAATCAATTGCCAAACCGCCAATTTTAAAATTTGCAGCAATATAGGCTGCCACAGGACCGCCAAGTGACCTGCCGAAAGGAATGATATTTCTCTCTTCATGCTGAAGATGTTGTGTCAGAAAATTTAATGCAGCCTCTGCATCAAGATATAATCCCTTCTCATTTGGTTTACCGCTGCTTTTACCATAACCTCTGTAATCATACATAAAAACACTAAATCCTGCTTCATGTAAAACTTTTGCAAGGCCTACTCTCCCGCTTATGTTTCCTGCATTACCATGAGAAACTTTTACAATTTTATCCGATGATTCATTAATTATAAACCATGAATGAAGTTTTTCACCATCTGCAGTCTCAAAGTAATGCTCTTCGTAGGCGAGTCCTACTGATTCAGGTGTTGCAATCATTTCCTTTGCAGGTATAAACATCAGGCTGTTTTGGAAAAAATAAAATCCTGATAACAAAACAAGGTAGCAAATACCCAGAGTAAGAACCGTCTGAAGAGTGTACTTCATGACAATCATCAATATTTCCATTTTAATTTAAATAAAAACTTTTCAATACTTTATGTGTGGCTCCATCAGAAGATAAACAGCTTTCATATAAATGAAATGAGTCAACACAAATTTTATTCCCGCCTTTAAAACACAGTTTATCAAAATAAATTGCCGGGTTACTGATTTTTTTACGGGTTCGGGCTATTGTGATGTGAGGAATATACTTTTTATCGGGCATATCTGAATGATAACAACCGATTTTTTCAGCTACTTTATGATGTAAGCCTACAAGTTTCTCTGTATTATTTAATCCTATCCAAATAACCCGTGGATTCTTTACTGATGGAAACGCTCCAGGCTTATCCGTATAAATAGTAAAAGGTTCAATGAAAATATCCGAGAGCAGACTGATAATTTCCGGAACATGTTTTTTATGAGTATTTCCCAAAAAAAAGAGTGTGATATGTAATTGATCAAATGGAACTCTTCTGAAGAGGTTTTCCTCGAGTTCCATCTCTAAAATAGACTTTTTAATTTTCTCAGGAATGTCTATGGCTACAAACAATCGCTTCATCTTTTTACAAAAAAAGAATCAAACTTTTCATCCGGCTCTTTAAGTTCACCGGCTTCTATGCTTCGAACAATAGCAGTACGAGGCCCGTTCTGCATACGTTCCGTCATTTCCAAAATAGAATTTTCAGTACCCTGAAATAAAGCCTCTACCCTTCCATCAGAAAGATTTCGAACCCAGCCAGTAATATCAAGATCTTTGGCATTCATTTTGGTAAAATATCTGAAGCCTACTCCCTGAACATTTCCTGATATGAACAGATGCCTTTCTTTTACACTCATTTAAAAAACTATTTGTTAAATCTGTATTATCTTTAATAAGCTGAACATAAAACTACATTTACAAAAAATGACGCTGACTCAACTATCTTATATTGTAGCCGTTGAAAAATACAGGCATTTTGCCACAGCTGCAGAAAAAAGTTTTGTAACCCAGCCAACGTTAAGTATGCAGATACACAAACTGGAAGATGAATTAGGCGTTAAGTTATTTGACAGATCAAAATCACCAGTTGTACCAACGGCTATCGGGGAACAGATTGTTGCACAAGCAAAAGTCATACTTCGGGGTGCAAAGCAAATCGAAGATATGGCAAAATTCGATGATAACCGGATACGGGGGCTTTTTCGGGTAGGTGTTATTCCAACTGTAGCACCTTATTTGGTACCAATGTTTTTACATGCTTTTATGCAGGAACACCCTCTTGTTGAACTCGTTTTTGAAGAAGCCTTAACCAAGGATATCATTAACGGACTGTCTGATGATCTCATCGACGTTGGCATCATAGCAACACCTGTTGAACAAAAGCAGATTTATACAGAAGATTTATTTACTGAACCATTTATCGGATATTTATCTAAATCTCATCCTTTAAAAAATAAAACAAAGCTGGCGATCGGGGATCTCAACCACAGTAATTTATGGCTTTTGAATGAAGGGCACTGTTTCAGAGACCAGGCAGTGAAAATTTGCAAAGAAGCTGAAAATTCACCTAAATCTAATATCCGATTTGAAAGCGGTAATCTTGAGACTTTAAAACGGCTCGTTGAAACAAATTTTGGCATGACCTTGTTACCCTGGCTGGCAATACAAAATATGCCTGCAAATACATCAGAGGCATTGCTTGTTGAATTCGAAGAACCAATCCCTTCCAGGAAAGTCCGGCTTGCCTATAGCCGCAAACATTTGAAGAAAAACCTTATTGAAGCATTGCTTGCTATTATCACGTCGTCAATCCCTGAGATACTTTTACAACCCGACAGAAAAATGGTAATAGAATAAGGTAGGTTCTATTCAGATTTGTGTAGAAAGCAAAATAAACCGAGCGCCGCCTGCTGATAGCCCCCACACTATTGGCTGCAAGTCAAGTAAACATCAATACTCTTCATTGCCACACGATCTCCTGTTGATCCAAGCTTATTTAGAAAATATTAACTATTCATCTGAAATATATTCTTTAGATTTTGTTCGAGCATTTAGGAGTGACATTCTAACTGCCATCGGTTTCGCATTCAGGAGTGAACTAAATTTTTTAATTAAGAATGGGGACATGAAGAAGAAAGTTGTAATCGTTGAAGACGATCAGTTACTTGCTCTTATACTGAAAAAAATGGCAGCATCCATTGATCTTGAGGTGCTTACCGTTTCACAATTTGGACGCGAAGCCGTAGAAACCATACTACAGGAAAATCCGGATATTATATTTATGGATATCTCTCTTGCAGATGATTTTAACGGAGTTGAAGTTATGGAAATAATCCGTAATCACACCAGAAGTCCTGTTATTTACATAACGGGTATATCAAACAACAAACTGAGGCGAAATGCTGAAAAAATTGAAAATTCCTGTTTTCTCAGTAAGCCTATCCGTTTAAATGAGTTGAGGCAAGCCGTTGAGTTAATGACAGTAGTTTCATAATGACTTTTTCCACTCCGGAATTATTTTAAGCCATGAATCATCCATTTCCTGTGAGCGGCTGTTTTCACCTTTTCTGACCCATTTTTCCAGAAAATCAGAAACAGCCAGGTCCAGTTCCTTTACCCTAAACGACCTTCCATGATCGCCTGAGGCAACATGCAGATTTACAGTTATCAGATTTCTGAATTTTTGCAGCCAGCTTTGCTGAACGTCAAGATCCTGTGCCCTTTTCTTTTTTATAAAAGCAGTTGTTTTGGCAAGATTTCGATAGCTGACCAAAATATTATCATAATCCCAGCCAATAGCAGAATCCCTGTATCGCAGCCAGCCCCAGAAGGCTGCCGGTATCAATAAAAACCAGATCCAGTGGGAAGTATCAAAAAGCCAGTAAATGCCGCCTAATACCGGAAGTGCAGCTAAGAGGCTTCGGAACACATATCTTCGGATGGCTCGTTGTGGCGGATTTTGTGCAGGAGCAGCAATCACAAATTCAGGAACTGTTTCTTTAAGAAACGACTCAAGCTTGTTTTTTTTGATCAGGGGAAAAAGTACAATTGAACCTGTGCCTTTGGCATCACCGTAACCGGCACTTTCAATATGTACGGAACAATATCCAAATGGCTGTCTGAGAATACCCTCCATTACCCAAAGTGCCTGTATTCTGTTAAATGGAACTGTGATCCGTTTTTTTTCAAATATTCCTCTTGTAATGATCAGGCGATCATCCAGTACTGAAAGGCTGAAATCTCCATAAGTGAATAAGGTTCCAAAAAATGACATGAGCCATGCAAATAAAATAAGAAGACCGATAATCCATACAACCAGAAAAAAGTCACTCTGAGTTGGAACAGCATTGATTATCCAGTCGTAAATTTCATTTTCACTAATAAGAGGCTCTGCCTGGGAAAAAATGGTTCCGATTATAGAAAGAGCTATACCAAAACTGCCAGAAGTAGAAGCAGCTATAAGCAAATCGGTACCGGGCAGATGATGTTTCTTTATTTTTACTGCCGATTCAGCTTGCTCCTCTACTGCTTTTGAATCATTATTAATGTTCTTCAGTTTTTCAGTAATAATCTCTGCATCAACACGGGAGATTGCATCGATTGAAGCTTCCCTTGAGCTGGATGCAGCGGTTTTAATTTCAACCTTTACAAGGCCAAACATACGCTGTAAAACGCCTGCTGTAACATCTATTACCTGAACCCGGTCACGTGTCAGATACATATTTTGCCTGACAAAAAGGCCTCTTCTGATGTGAACGAGTCCGTTTTCTATTTTATACTGAAATCTCCACCAGCTCACGATCCCAAGAACAAGCAATACCGTAAACCCTCCTCCAATCCACCAGATCACATTGCCTTCACCACCCCGCGAGCCAACTACAAGCAGAACAATAATAGTAATGAAATTACCTTTAATGAGTGCAAATGCACGTGCAACAGCAGCTATAGGATGTTGTCGTTGAAATTCAGACATCTTCCTCAGCCAGCCTTGCATATGTTGAAATTGTATCACGCACTTTATCGGCAATCATTTCGTCAAGGGCAGATATTTCGTGAGTAGTTGCTGCGGTAGATATTGTAACAGACGCAAGATTATACCATCTCAGAATTGGACCCTGAGACGTATCAACATGCTGCACTCTGCTTAACGGAATAAGGGTTCGCCTTCTTACCAATACACCCCTCATAAGATCAATTTCATGTTCATCAATCTCATATCTCCAGTGTCTCCACCGAATGTAGGGTATGACGCAAATGCCGGCTATGTAATAAACGAATACCAATATTGACAGAAAAAGTAATAACCAGAAGTGAAGGCCATCCCATCCCCAAAAAACGAAATAAAGAACAGGGATTCCAAATAAAAACAAATTGCTGCCTGCGGCAGCCCATTGCCATGCCCGGATGGCCCGAGGTGTTAATCGTTTGGATGGCGTTTTTTTCATGCCGTATAATAAATGATCAATTGCAGTTAAATATAATTGAATTGCGACTGCAAACATAAGAATACGACACCTTCACAACAAAATTAAGATTCTTCAAAATTTGATATTTGTTAGCAATCAGAAATAAAAAAAGCCACACGTGGTGGCTTTAGTAGATAACAGGGTAAAACCCATTAAATTTTATCCATTTTTTCTATTCTGAATTTCAATCCTGATTTCCTGGGCTAATTTTTTCAGATCCTGAAGCTGTTTACGGGCACGTGTACCGGCAGCTTTGTTTCCTTTATTATAGAACTTGTCCATATCATCTTCAAGTTCAGCCATTAAACTTTTTACCTGATCTATTCTACTCATCTAAATCTCCAATTTATAATATTAATGTTAATGGTGATAATTTTATCACTTTATGATTTGCGGTTTTTTTGCAAAACCATTTTGTACTAATAATTGGTTAATTTAACATTCTAAAGCATAAATACTTGCATTTTTTTTAAAAAAACAAAAAAATATGTGCTTTCACGTATTATGCTCGTAAAAGTCAGCTGCTTTTTCACCCTGTTTTTGATTCACAAATAGAGAAATAAGAACAGCAATCAAAAACAGGGCGGCACAAAATAAAATGGAATGGTGAAGGCCGAACTCCGTTTGCAGAAGGCCTAATCCTATAATTCCAAATACGCCGGCAAGTTTGTTCGAGAGCCCCCAAAATCCAAAAAATTCTGCGTCCTTATTCTCCGGAGTAAATAAACCGACCAAAGCCCTGCTGGCCGATTGGCTTGATCCGAGACTCATTCCCGCAATTACACCAATAAAAAGAAACACATACTGTGCATCATAATCCGTATCAAACATATGGTTTATCAGATCTGTAATGTCGATAACTGCCCAGATACCTAACACACCAAAAAACCATAGCAGTAGTGAAAGATTATAAATAAGTTTAGCACCAATTACGTCTTGCAAGTAACCAAACGACAACGCTCCGAAGGCTGCAGTAATCTGAACGACAATAAACATTAATATCCTTACCTCCTCGTCCCATTTTACCACCTGGTCTCCATATATAAAAGCAAATGTAATGACGATATAGATTCCTGCCATTGCAAAAAAAACAGAAATCAGGAAAATGGCGAGATCCCGGAACTTCCCGATATCTCTGATTGTCTGCCCCAGCCGTTGAAAGCCCACAGAAGTGAATGTTTCGCCTTCAGGAAGTTTATTTCTGACTCCGGGCTCTTTGACCCATACAAACGTTGGGATTGCAGCAATCAGGAAAAAAGCTGCTGCAAAAGGGCCAACCCATCTGATCCTCTCAAAATTTTCAGCAGTTGCATCGCCCAGAAAAACGATCACAAACCCTGCTGATAAAAGCCCTCCAAGATATCCCAATGACCAGCCAAATCCGGAAATTTTACCAAAATCCTGTGGCGGGCCAAGGCTTGGCAGAAATGAGGCTATAAAATTTTCACCGATGGAATAGGCAAAATTGGAAATAATCATTAGTGCCACACCCAAAACTATAAAACCCGGTTCTACAAAATATAGAAGTGTTGTACTGATGACTGTGAGAATATAACTATAGAACAGAAATTTCTTTTTTGATGCCGAAAAATCCATAATTGCACCAAATACAGGGCCGCTTAGAACAACAAGAAAATAACTGGTGGCCAGTGCTACACTCCATAAAAGATTTCCCAGGCGATAGTCATCTTCTGCATCTCCTACAATTACAGTGGTAAAAAGAACCGGAAAAATAACGGTGATTATCAATAAGGTGTAAGATTGATTTGCAAAATCAAACATAGCCCAACCAAAAATCTCTTTTTTGGTGGCTCTTTTTACATTTCTTCTGTTACCCATTCAATTACAGGTATGATTAAGTTTAAGCTTTCTGCAATGCTGCTATCATGTCGGCTATATACTGATTAGCACTATTATAATTCAGGTCAGATGTATATTTGTAATTTATAAATTTAATATTTAACTAAACTACAGGGGAATGATAAAAATCTGTATATTTAAAAAAAACTATAATCTTTAAAAAAACTGTTCAATGCCTAAAGTTGTACTTATACCCGGAGATGGAATTGGTCCGGAAATTTCTTCATCTGTAACGAAAATATTGGATTCGGCCGGTGCTGACATAGAGTGGGTCGCCTGTATCGCAGGTGAAACCGCCCAAAATAAAACCGGAAACCCGATCCCCCAGGAAACTATTGATGCAATTTCTGAACATAAAATTGCACTTAAAGGTCCCCTGACAACTCCTGTAGGTTCCGGATTTCGATCTGTAAATGTCAGTTTGAGACAGAAATTTGATCTGTACAGTAATATACGGCCTGCCAAATCAATCCCAAATATTGACACTCCTTTTCGCGATGTAGATTTGGTTATGTTCAGAGAAAATACTCAAGGCCTGTACATCGGCAAGGAACATTGGGTTGATGATGCTAAGAAACATGCCGAAAGTATTGCTGTAGTAACACGGGATGCAAGTGAGAGAATTATTCGGGCAGCATTTGAATATGCCATTAATCAAGGCCGCAAGAAAGTAACCCTGGTGCACAAAGCAAATATACTGAAACTTACGACCGGCCTTTTTTTGGAAATAGGCAAGGAAATATCAACTGATTACCCTGATATAGAATTTGAAGATCTTATTGTCGATAATATGGCTATGCAGATGGTTATGCGGCCTCAAATATTCGATGTTATTGTAACCACAAATCTGTTCGGTGATATACTTTCCGATCTTGCCTCCGGCCTGGTTGGCGGGCTTGGTGTAACCGGTGCTGCAAATATCGGTGATAATACGGCGATGTTTGAAGCTGTACACGGTTCCGCCCCCGACATAGCCGGCCAAAACAAAGCCAATCCAATCGCTTTTCTTTTTTCAGCATTGATGCTGCTCGATTACATTGGGCAAAAGCGCGCTGCCTCTCGTATCAGGGCAGCACTTTATGCCGTTCTTCAGGATCAAAAGGTACTATGCACACCTGATATTGGTGGCCAGGGTAATACTGACACCTTTACTGAAGCCATTTGCAGGTCTCTTGAATAATAATTAGTCTTATTTTGATTTATGCAGCTTCTGAGTACTGGCATATTTACCTGATAAGTTCTCTGAATTCAACTTTTCTTGTGTCGGTATTTAGCATTGCAACCATTGGTTCATTCTCAAAGCCATGAGCACTTCCGGGATTAATTGCAATTGTATTGCCAATAGTATCAAGACGAGCCTGATGTGTATGACCTGATATCACAAAATCATATTTACCGGATCTTTCAAGGCTTTCGGTAATACTTTCATAGGTGCCATGATAAACAGCAATCTTAAGTTCACCCTCTTCAAATTCATAAAACTCTCCATATAGTTTACCGCCAATCTCATTAAACTTTTTCATTAACAGAAACTTATCTCCATCATTATTGCCAAAAATACCATGAAGATTCAGATACCGAAAATGATGAATTGTAAATGGGCTGCAATAATCGCCGGCATGTATTACTTTATCCGCTCCTGCATCTTTAAAAATGGATACAGCTTTTTTAATATGTGGTACATGATCGTGCGTATCTGAAATAATTCCAATTAACATCTTTTTTTAATAAGGTTTAAAGAAAATTAGTTTAAAAAATGATCAACACAGATTTGAAGTTCAACTCATTTTGTTCAAATTGCATTTATTGATTCATATTTAGTAAAGTTTTGTTACTTTTAAAAAAAATCTGCAGGCCGATGAATCTACACATACTTAATCCACTCCGGTGGAAAAAATCTTTTTTATTTTCAATTCTTGCCATTTTTGTGGTTCTGTGGATTTTATTTTTTGATACTTACAGCCTTTTAACCCGTTATGAATTACATCAGCAAAAGAATAATCTGATAGAACGAACCGGGGAACTGAAAAATCAGACGGCTGAATTAGAAATCAAAATTAATGAATTAAATAATAATTCTGATCTTCTGGAAAAAATAGCAAGGGAAGAGTACGGTATGAGAAAGCCCGGAGAAACCGTTTACAGAATCAAATAGGAAATCGGGATATAAATTTTTCATACTTTCATCAATTGGTTTTTTATTTATTTTAACCTCTACACCATAACAAAATAATACGCGAAATGATCTCAATTGGTATAGATTTGGGCGGTACAAATATAAAAGCAGCACTCGTACATAGAAAAAGGGGGATGTTGGATTCTATTTCTATCCAAACAGAAGCAGAAAAAGGTAAAGATCACGTATACAACCGTATTGCACATGCAATTGACAGACTAATAAAGAAAAATAATGTATCACCCATGGGAGTGGGAATGGGACTTCCGGGTATGGTAAGCCTTGACCGACAAACTGTAAAAAATCCGCCAAATTTGCCCGGCTGGGAGTCTGAAAATGTTGCTGAAGAGGTGAATAAAAGAACCGGATTACGGTGTGTTATAGA
>JBHJOO010000437.1:0-2087 GCA_050329675.1 Balneolaceae bacterium | reverse complement strand
AAGCCAATAATTATGATCTTGATGTACAAATAATTCCTGTTGGGATTAATTACCGGAGCATCACTGAATATCGCCGGGGTATTCATATTCAATATGGATCTCCCATATTTGTTTCGGACTACATCGAATTGTACAGGGAAAACAATGTTCTCGGGATCAAACAGTTAACTGATGATATCAAAGCAGGTGTTGAAGCGGTGACGATCAATGTAAATTCAGACAAGCACTATGATCTGGCTGAAGATCTCCTGACTATTTTGGCCGGTTCTGATGGGACCGATGATATGCCAAACGAATATAAAAAAGAGGAGTTAACCCTGAATCGGAAGATTGTTGAAAAGCTCAATTATTTCAATCTGAATAATCCTGAAATTAGTAAAAAGCTTGAAGAGAAGATCCATGAATTAAAGCATTTAATGAAACAATCTGATCTGGAATTCGGGCCATTGCCAAACTATATCACCACGGCTTCGAATCATTTTACAGAACAAATTCTCTTTCTGATTTTATCACCGGTCATGTTGTATGGATTTTTGAACAACGCCGCTCCCTGGTTTCTGATGCAAAAATTATCAGCAGGGATAAAAGAACTGCAATTTAAAAGTTCAGCCCGTTTACTGGCGGGATTGCTGCTGTTTCCCATATTTTATTTACTTCAGGGGTCCCTTGTTTTATTTTTTACCGGAAGTTTTATCTGGTGTACTCTTTATGTAATTAGTGTTCCAATTACCGGTGTTATTTCATGGAATTTGATTGAGAGATATAAAAATTTTAAAAAGAAATGGATACTGCACCGTCTGAAAAAAACCGGAAACTCTGTACTGAATCGTATTTATTCTCTCAGAGATGAGATATTGTCCGAATTTTGGGAATAGGCCGATGTCTAACAAACGACAATTTATTTATGCCTGAACATTAGTTCCGGACCCGGCTGAATCTTAGAAATTGTAACATCCATTTGGGTATCGGTTTTTCGGGATGTTTATCTTTAACGTTCAGATACCAGCCGATTTTTTCCCAAATAGGAATTTTGTGAGTCTCAACAAATTCAATAAGTGTCCCGTCGGGACTTTCAATATATCCAAACCTGCCGGCTGCATTTCCCATATCAAATGAATTTTGACTATCGACAGTGAAATGAAATCCTTTTTCGCGGCACTCTTTTTTTAAATAATCCATGCCCTTGATGTCAAAACAGAGGTGGATAAATCCCAGATCTCCCCAAAACCGGTTTCTGAATATTTTGCGTGGTTTTCGTTCAAGTGACTGAACCAGTTCTATTTTACTGAAACCCAGCAATTCACTGAATGATCCTTTTCGAGGAGTGCTGTGTGAAAGCAAAACCCGTCTCATTTTTTGTAAACCTCCCGGAAGTCCTTTGAAATCATCAAAAACACCGGTTTCATCATATTCTATTTTATCATATTCAAGGATGTCTTTATACAAAATGAGGGATTGTTCAATGTCAGACACCCCAATCATACATCCTGCAATACCGCCGGAATGATAGTTGCCGTTTGAAAACCATTCTTCACCATCTACCATCTGAAAAATCAATCCATGGAGATCATTCACAAAAAAATGAGAAGAACTGTTTGGAGCCTGGACAATTCCATTCACAATATCAATATGTCCTTCGGATTTATATTTTTTATACGTCTCCAATAGATTTTTACTTTTCATCCGGATGCCCAATATTCCCAGGTCACCAAGTTGGATATCAAACGCAGGCGGAGTGGTTTTTCGGCTGGTAAATTGCCAAATTTCCAAACCGCCACCGCCCTGTATGTTCATAGCCAGTGTAGCTGATCTGCTGTGTAATTTGTTTCCTGTGTAACCGGTCATCAGCGAAGCATCTGCAACATCCTGAAATACACATATATCCATGCCGAAATGTTTTCTGTACCATTTAAATGCTTTTTCTTCATGAGGCGTGCCAATTCCAATTTGCTGGATACCGCTAATTACTTTTTTCATAAAATCTGGTATTAGATGGAGTTATATTTTTGTGGATTGAAAAATAACAGTACACAAAAAGTAATTTTTCAGAGTTGATTTAATGGATTTTTTGTAATTGTACAAGTCTG
>JBHJOO010000351.1:0-8660 GCA_050329675.1 Balneolaceae bacterium | reverse complement strand
CACCTGCAGGGCCGCTACCTACCACAAGGGCTTTTACATTGGCATATTCAGTCTGCAACTTAACAAGTACATCGGCAAACATTTTTAAGTTCTTTTCCCATACCAGCCTTGATACAAATAAAACAGCTATATCATCAGATGATATATTGTTTTTATTGCGCCAGGCTTCAGAGCGGCGGACAGGATTAAAAAGTTTCGTATCAACTCCTCTTGCCCAAATTACAAGTCCTTTTTCAATTCCATTCCACTTCAATTCTTCTGCCATTGAGGAAGTAGGAACATAAATCTGACTGCAATGACTATAAAACCACCTTAGATATTTCCATCCAAGCGGTTCAAGCCATTGAAAATTGTAGTATTTCAGATAACCTGGAAAATGTGTATGATATGATGCAACTATGGGGATTTTCTTTTTTTTTGCCCATTTCAAAGCCTTATATCCCAAATAATCCGGGGTCGCAAGATGTATTATATCCGGTTTAAAATTTTCTAAATGTGCTTGTGCATCAGAAGGAAAACCTGTGGATAAACGATATTCGGGACGGCCAGGTGCAGGTTTTGATGGAACAGAAATAAATGTTCCTACATGGCTAACTTCGGGTTTTACTTTGGATGGGCCAAAAACAAGTACCTCAACATCATGCTTCATTAAAAATTCAACGAGACGATTTAATGTCAGCGCAACACCATCACGTATATGGTTATAATTTCCTGTAAAAATTGCTACCCGGAATTTGCTCATATTTTTTTAATGCATGCTGCAATCCTGTATCTTAAATTTATTGCGTTCGTAATCGATTAATGAGATTGCAAATATAAGAAATTAATGAATACATTTGTTACCGGCGGAACCGGTTTTATAGGAAGCCATCTTGTTGATTATCTGCTTGAAGATAAAAATACTTCAAATATTAAATGCCTTATAAGAAATCATGAGAAGTGGTTAAAAGGCAAAGATTATATACCTGTAAGGGGAGACCTTCACAATATATCTGTTCTTCAAAAAGCTTTGGAAAATGTGGATATCGTATATCATCTTGCCGGCGTTGTTATGGCATCCTCCCAAAAAGAGTTTGACCGTGCAAATGTTGAAGCAACTGAAAATATATTGCGGGTTGCACAAAAATCCGGGGTAAAAAAAATGATCATTCTTTCATCACTGGCAGCTGCGGGGCCGTCAAATGGCAGGCCTCTGATTGAATCCGACCCAATGAATCCAATCAGCAAGTATGGAGAATCGAAAAAAAAGATGGAACTGATGATTCACAATTCTGCTGATGATTTATCAGTAAGTATTTTACGGCCGCCTGCTGTATACGGCCCTCGTGAAGATCAGATTTACACATTCTTTAAATTGATGAGTTACGGAATTAGCCCAATGGTTGGTGATGGCAGTAAACCAAAAATATCAATGGTTTACGTTCAGGATGTAATCCAGGGAATTGTTAAGGCTGCTGAACATGCTTCTGATGGAATAAACACTTATTTTATAAGCGGTACTGAAATTTATAACTGGAACTATATTCGTGATACCACGAACAAAGTGTTAGGGAAAAAAACAGTCCCCATCAGAATCAAACCCAAAATTGTAAAAAAAATAGCTTCGGTTATTGAAACATCAGCATCCGTTTTTGGTAAATATCCTGTATTTAATAAAGAAAAGGCAAATGAAATGATCCATGAATGGACCTGTTCAAATGCAAAGGCCATTGAAGAGTTGGGATATCATCCCGAATATTCCCTGGAAGAGGGTATTTCAAGAACAATTCACTGGTATAAGAAACATCATTGGTTATGACATAATACTATGAGATTGCAATCTAATTACGCAATGAAATTACACCCGACAAACGCAGTAGAATTACGCTTTAAATATGCTCTGTATTTTTGTTTAGCATTCATTTTTCTACTTACATCCTTCCGCTTAACGGCTCAGCCAGCAATCATTCAGGACTATTCAAAATTAATGGAGATTTCGGGTGTTAAAGCTATTGAAAGTTCTGCAACACATTTATATGTCCTTTCAGAAACTGAGGGATTGGTTGTATTCAGAACTCATTCAGATTCACTCCAATGGCTCTATTCATCAACAGGTATGCAACGGCGGGGAAACAAATTACAAGCTGATGTTCGCTTTGCCTATCTCTATGGAGATGGACGCAGAATGACTATTGTAGAACCTACTTCAGTACTTGGTGTGTATTCTGCCACTGTTTTGTCTGACGTGCCTGTAAAGACCGGGCGTATAGCAAATACTCTATATGTGGTATTAAGAAATAACCAGGTAAAGAAAATTAGTCTTGAATCCCCCGAATCAGTGGATCAGGCTCATGAAACCGTAAATCATGAAGCTTTAACCGGGAAAAATGTCATAGATTTGATTACAGACGGAAATACCATGTTATATATATTGACAGATCGTAATTCAATTGAACTTTTCCGTCATGATCCCAATGCAAGGAGCCTTAAACATCAGCAATCGGTGCAAATTGACAGACAAACTTCAACCATTTTTTTCACTGATAAAGACATTTTTGGCGCTGACTCAAACGGAGCAGTATTCAGCATTGATTCGAATGGCAGAAGCAGAGTGATTGCGTCCATTGAAGAACCCGTAGATAAGCTGGATATATGGAATGATAACCTGATCATTCGAAGCCTGGAGGGTAATTTATGGTTTGTTCAAAAAAACGGTGAAACTATTAAATGGAAAGATAATCCGGCTGCCGGCAATTACTTCGCAATAGACAATCAAATGCTTTGGATATCGGATTTTGACCAAATATTTCCAGTAAGAACCATGAATGAAGAGAGTACTGAAACTAAAGCTGCCGGGGATTTTAATAAAGTGACATTGAAACCAATTCCTGACATAACCGTGCCCTTTCCGAAAACAGTCATCATCCCATTGGATATCGAAGAGAACTTTCCGGCAGAAGAACTTGGCTTCTCCTACCGGTCAACAATCAACAATGCATCCATCAGAGGGCATTCATTTTATTGGCAGCCAACAGCCACCCAAACCGGCAGACATAACGTAACGATCGTTGTTCAAACTGCAAAAGGCCTTATCGACAGTACATCATTCACTATTGACCTTCGATCCTTTAATGCCCCGCCGCGTTTCACACCTCAGCGGCCCATTACTATTCCTGCTAATGAACCCTTCGAACTTCAAATAACAGCTATTGATCCCGATGGTGTAAATCCAAATCTCATTCGTTATCTTGGTGTCGATTTGCCGGAAGGAGCATCTTTAGATGAACAAACCGGGCGTTTTACCTGGACACCATCACTCCGTCATGTCCGAAAATGGGAATTTCAGGTTATTGCAACCGATCAATTTGGAGCTGCCACGTCTCAAAACATCGAAATTAATGTGGTTGAAATGGGATCAGTTGAATCTGGTAATGTAAACTGACGTGTATTCACATTTTCCTTTAGATGAGCTCTTAAAATGGTATTCTGATAATAAACGTGATTTACCCTGGAGAGATATCTCAGACCCTTATAAAATCTGGGTCTCGGAAATTATGCTGCAGCAAACACGTGTAGATACAGTTATTCCCTATTATCAACGATTTTTAAAGGAATTACCCACTGTTCATGATCTTGCAAAAGCAGACCGGCGACAGGTTTTAAAGTTATGGGAAGGACTTGGATATTACAGCAGAGCCAGAAACCTGCATGATGCTGCCCGTTTTGTAGTTAAGAATTCGAAAGGTAAAATACCGGAAGAATTTGATGCTATAATAGGATTGAAAGGAATTGGCCCTTATACGGCTGCAGCCATTCTGAGTATTGCATTTCAAAAACCACATGCGGTTGTTGATGGTAATGTAATTCGCGTACTCTCACGCTTTTTCGGTATTACAAATGATATAAGAAGCGGGGCAACAAAAAACGATATTCAAAGAATTGCTGATGAGATTATCCCTGATTCAGCTCCGGGGGATTTTAATCAGGCTGTAATGGAACTGGGGGCAACAGTTTGTATTCCTGCTGATCCGAAATGTGAGCAATGCCCGCTTTCTTGCGAATGCTTCGCATTCAAAACCCTTCAAACGGATCAAATTCCTTATAAGTCACCTTCTAAAAAAATACCGCATAAAGAGATTGGTGTAGGGGTCATCCTGAACAATCAAAAACAAGTTTTGATTGCCCTGCGCCCTGAAGACTCCATGCTTGGCGGCTTATGGGAATTTCCCGGTGGAAAGCGAAAGGAAAATGAACAAATTACGGATACGATACTGCGTGAGCTGAGTGAGGAGCTGGGTGTGAAAGCAGATATTAAACATAAATTTATGACGGTAAAGCACACATATTCTCATTTTAAAATAACACTTAATGCTTATATCTGTACTATTGTGTCAGGAAATCCCAAACCAGTATGTAGCCAGGAATTAAAGTGGGTCGATATGGATGAAATTGATGAATACCCATTTCCAAAAGCCAATAAGATGTTAATCGGTAAGCTGAAAACAGAGTATTCAAAATGATAAACTCTGATTTAAGAAAAAGAAGTAAAAAAAAGCTTTACGAACTCAAACCTTTTCTGGATGAGTTTAATCAAAGTATCGAAACAGCGGATTATATCAATAATGACCCCGTTCAATTCATGCATGTATTTGACACAAAAAAAGATCGTGAAATTGCCGGTTTTTATGCAGCTCTTATGGCTTGGGGCCGCCGGGATGTGGTTTGCAAAAAAACCGAAGAGCTGCTTGGCCTGATGAATTTCAAACCATTTGAATTTGTAGAATGCTACAATCTATCAGACACCCATTTATTCAGAAATTTTAAACACCGTACATTTAAGCCGGTTGATATGCACGAAATAACAATTGCCCTGAGTCACATTTATCATAAATACAACGATTTTGAGGCTTTTTGGAAAATGTGTCATATTCTATCTTTAGAATCAGGCCGGCCACTGATGAGTGAATTTCACGATCAGTTTTTTTTACATAATAATAATTTCAGTAACCGGACACGCAAGCATATATCAACACCAGCCAAAAACGGTTCCTGCAAAAGACTCTATATGTATCTGAGATGGTGTATCAGAGATAACAGCCCGGTAGATACCGGTATATGGAATTTTTTAACCCCGGCCGAATTAAAAATCCCTCTTGATGTACATGTAGCAAGGCAATCGAGAAAACTTGGCCTGCTTACACGTAAAACAAATGACTGGAAATCTGTACTGGAATTAACCCGGACTTTGAAATTGCTCGATCCAAATGATCCTGTAAAATATGATTACAGCCTATTTGGGTTAGGAGCGCTTGGTTTAAAAATCCCTTCCCGTTTTTACTTAAATTCGGTTAACTATTGAACCACTGAACGGGGCGGATATATCACCCCTTCGGGATCATCTTTAAAATACTCTTCAAACGGTATATCTTTCGACATCAATCTGATATCATTCGGATTTATATCTCTTGGATCCTCATGGCCAAGTGTTCGGGTAATTTCCATCATATCGTGGTGAAATCCACGTAAAAAACAATTCACCCGTACCGATTTATCGGGAATATCTATTGCCCTCGTCCGCCATGGCTGATTGGTAGTAATACCTGCAGGGCATTTATTGGTATGGCAGCGAAGCGATTGGATACAACCCAAAGCCAGCATTGGCCCGCGTGCCGACTGAATGTAGTCAGCACCAAATGCGAATCCGACAACTGCGTGTGCCGGTGTAAAAAAGCGTCCGGAAATATTCAGGGTTACCTTATCACGCAATCCGGCTATTACCAATTTATTATTCAAATAAACAAGGGGTTCGATTGCGCCGCCATAACCAATATAATTCAAATAGAGATTGGGGCCTGCACCTGTTCCACCATCAGCACCATCAAGCTGAATATCATCCGGGCCTTCGCCTGTTATTTTCATTGCATCCACAAGAAGGTCAATTTCACTGAGTTTACCAACACTCAATTTTATACCGACCGGAAGTGATGTAAGCTCCCGTATACGTTTGGTAAAATCCATCAATTTCATAATGGAATCTTTTGGTGATCCGGATATCAGTTCATAATGCTGAGGCGGGCTGATAGCGGCAACGCCAACAGGAATTTTCCGCACGGCAGCAATTTCCTCACTTACTTTACATCCTGGCAAATGGCCGCCAATACCGGGTTTGGCTCCTTGAGAAATTTTTAACTGAATCATCCTGATATGATCGTTTTGCCTCACCAGATCACAAAGAAGCTGTTCATTGAGTTTTCTTGTCTCGGTTCCATCATCCAAAATTATTTTTTTGCCAACGCCAAACTTGCCGGTTCCGATTTGAAATACTGTATCATTTCCAGCTACACCATGAGGCCCGAAACCACCTTCGCCTGTGTTTACAAATGCAACACCCGCAGCACCATTACTCAATGATTCAGCAGCCTTCCAATTCAGTGCACCATAGCTCATTGCTGAAATATTCAGTGTGTTAATCACATCAAACGGACGTATTGCTTTACGGTGTTCACCTACAGTTACCTTGAATTCACGGCAATGTGCCGGTTGTCCAAAATTATTGTGAAGCAGACGGGCATTCACCGTATTTTCGACATCAAAATTATCGAGTTCTGTTCCAAAACTTGAAATCGCAGGTACATCTTTAGCTCTCTGATATATATAGTCCCGGACAATACGGGGTATAGGCCTCCCGTCCATATTCCGTTCATTAAAATACTGAAGAAATTTATCTCTGAATTCCTGTTCAAAAATATATCTGAGTCTGCCCAACGGCCCGTATATACGCACAATCGTACTTTTCTTCTGTAAAAAAAGTTCTTCAATCCCATACAGAATAAAGCCGCCTGTGATCGTTGCTATACCAATAATTACATAATTTGAATAGATGAGATAAATTCCACCGATAACAAATAGAACGGTTATAACTTCAATGCACCGCATAATGGCGCGGAACGGTTCTGCCGCTCTTTGCAGGCCATTTTTTAGAATTTTCCTTGTTTCTTTTGAGGGTTTATATGCCATAATTGATTTTCTAAATAACGTTTAAGCATCAAAGATGTAACTTTATATTTACATTTAAAACAAGAGTATAACATGTAACAGAAATTTTACCTTTATTCTTTTATAAACTGTAATTTGAATACTGTTTTTTCTTCATGGATCGATTTTATTAAAGATAATCCTTGATTTGAGTGTACGTTATATCGATTTTTACCATATGTTAAAGAAATAGACTGTCAGAAAATACGAAATGAAGCAAAACAACCCTCCGGATCTCCCCCGGAAATCGAAAGAACAGAAAGAACGGGCGCATCAAATTTTGGAAAGTCTTTATGAACATTATCCCAATCCGCATTGTGAATTGAAACACAACAATCCCTTTGAGCTTTTAATCGCGACAATTCTGAGCGCACAATGTACTGATGTACGGGTTAATAAAGTGACCCCGGCTCTGTTTAAAGAATATCCTGATCCGGAAGCCATGGCAGATGCTCCGCTTCCTGAACTGGAGGAACTGATACGCACAACAGGTTTTTACAGAAATAAAGCCAAAGCGCTTAAGGAAGCATCCAAATCGATTGTTGAATATTATGATGGCAAAGTGCCAAATTCGATGGACGAACTGTTATCTCTCCGGGGAGCTGCACGAAAAACGGCAAATGTAGTTTTGGGTAATGCGTTTGGCATTAATGCCGGTGTGGTTGTTGATACCCACGTTAAAAGATTATCAAATCGTTTTGGACTAACCAGCGAAAAAAAGAATACGGACAAAATTGAAAAAGATTTGATGGCATTGTTCCCTCGCGAGCACTGGACAAATCTTTCGCATTTGATGATTCATCATGGCAGAAACGCCTGTAAAGCCAGAATATCGAGCCCGCCTGAACATCCTGTTTGTAGAAATTATGGTATCAAGTGTGAATGCCAAAAGATGAGGTAACTACCATGAAATCAAATTTGATATTTAATTCATTCACAAAGCCCATACCTCCGGTCAGGCGTGATATTCAAATGGTACCGGTGCAGACCAATGGTGATTTCTATTTGTATTTTTATGACGCTCTTAGATACTCGAATCCGGATTTTGCTCTAAACAGACAAATTGAACCCATTTTATCACTGTTAAACGGCCACCTGAGTGTTGAACAGATTCGCAATATGATGGGGCGCAGTATTAAAAAGGATGATCTGCTTAAATTCATTCAAATGCTTGATCAGGAATTGCTCCTTGAAACAGACTACTATAAAAATCATGCCCGGTTGATAGAAGGTAATTTTGAAAAACAATCGGTCAGACAACCCATCTTTGCAGGGAGTTCCTATCCTGCCGAAGGTGATGAGATGGCGGTGTATGTCAAAAATATAATAGATAATACAAACCAATTACCGGATTACAGCCCGCGAAAAGCTATTTTCGCGCCACATATTGACACCGAAATAGGTGCTGAAAGTTACGCAAAAGCTTTTTCAACATTAAGAAATCTCAAGCCAAAGCGTGTTGTAATCCTGGCTACATCGCACTATTCCGGCTACTATCCCGATCTATATACGAATAAACCATTCATAGGCTCCAGAAAAACATTTTTGTCACCTGCCGGTAATTTAAAAACGGATGAAACATATCTTGATCAATTAGCTTTGCATTCCGAATCCGCAGGTTACACCGAAAACGACCGTGCACACCG
>JBHJOO010000440.1:0-4320 GCA_050329675.1 Balneolaceae bacterium | reverse complement strand
GTGTTTCTGCCCGTTTAGGACGGATGTGCTGTGATATAAACAGTTTTTAGTCTCAATAATATTCAGGCTTGTACTCCTGTACATTGTATATATTCATCAATTTTTCTACTTCTTCTTTGTAGGTCAATTTTTTATGATGTTCTTTTTGATTTGCGATGTACCGGGTAACAACATTGATCTGAGATCCGCTTACTGAATAAGCTCCATATCCCTTTTGCCAATAAAATCGTTTTTCGCCCAAAGGTTGTTGCTTCATCCATATTGAAGAGCTTTTTTTCACCTCTTCCATGATCCTGGCGATTGTTTGATTTTTTGAGATACGGAACAGAGCATGAATATGATTGGGCATTGAGTTAATAATTATAGCAGGACTATCAAAATATTTGAAGGTGCCTGCCATATAAGCATGTAGTTCCGGAGCAATCTTTTCATTGATAAAATTCTTGCGTCCTTTGGTTCCAAATGTTGCATGGATGCAAATTGATGTTAAGGATTGGCTCATAATAGTATATTGATTTGTTGATGGTTATTTGTATGAGCCGAAAACCATGAATTCCTTACAGAATAAATTTATTTTTTCCAATTCCTTCTGCATCAGGCCTACAGCCTGACCGGATCACAACCTCATTGTTGACCCAAGGCGTTGCCCTGGGCTGGGTTGTCTCAGGCCTTCAGCCTGATGAGCATTTATATATCAATTGCTTTATCTTTCCCCGGATGCTGCCTGCACATGTGAAGTGCCAGGCATCGCCCGCCGATTTCCCACTAAACATCTCAACGCCTGAACAACTCTAAACACTTTTATATCATAAATCATCTTACTACCGGAATCATTACATTTTGCTGATCGGAAGCAGTTTCCAGAACAACAGCAAAAAGCTGGCCGGTTGCCGGTATAAAATCGTCTGAATTTTGTTTAATTACAGCCATTATCTCTTTTACCTTTTCACGGCTGAACCGGGGTTCCCCGTTTTCTGTAAACAAACGTGCGGGAAGTTCTGAATCCGCCAAATTATCGAGGTCGAATTTTGGAATTCCGATTAACGACCACATGACTACCTGTATATCTCTGAAAGTAAGTTCCGGATCATCTTCTTTTAAACTCTCCCTGATATTCAGAAAATAATTCAGTTCACTCCACTTTTTGTTGTTCAGGGTTGAAAATGCATTAATATTTTCGTGAACCGTATTGTTTGCACGGATTGGCTTGTTCCATTCAACACACCAGCCTTCAGTGGAGCCATTAACTACATATTCATTTACCTCAACACCGCGCACATCAAACACAAACCAGCTGTCAGAGCCAACATTTTCTCCTCTGTTGACCCTGATGGATATGTTATCTGTTCCGGGGACGGGCTTCAAATCCGTTAAAGACTGAAGGTCATCATTAAACCCTAAATTGTCTGCCGGATTATTTCCGGTACAGGAGTTAAGGTATAAAAATAAAATTGCTATTAGTGCAGACCCGAAAATGATCTTTTTACTCATATGTTTATATCACCCCAATAATGTAAAAACAAAATAAACCCGGAGTAATCCGGATACGTTCTAATTCCCTTCCAAAGTATATAACAACTGCAAGAAGTAAAATTAAATATGCTTAATGTTATTAACTTGAATAGCTAAACGATTGATAAATAATACTTTAATATTATAAACAATTAAAAATCACGGCAAGATCTACACAAAACAGGCTGGATGCCGGTCATTTTAAAAGATAAAGTATATGTTGAATGTAACGGCGAGGTTTAATGGATTGAAATTCAATATGTCGGAATCACCCGCACTCAGGGCGCCGAAAATAGCCCGGGCTTCAATACCAATTTTACTGTTTAACCCATGCTCCAGCCCGCCTCCGATGATAACACCGGCACCAAAATCCCGGAATTGATCTGAAACATCTTCTCTAAAATCTCCCTGGAATTCAACACCAAGAGGTGCCCCGGAGTTTGTTCCTCTGAATGAGGCATCCAGTAGATAGCTGCCATAAAACCCAAAAGTGGCATGGTAGGTTGTAATGGCCCATGGTTTCGGGAATTCCAACCGGTCGGGCGGAGTGGTTGTAAGCTGCAGCAAGACAGGCATATATGCATACCAGATATTGGTTTTACTGTCTGTATTAATTACAAAGCTGCCAAAATCAGGTTCGTTTTCTATAACCTGATTATACCGGGCACCCATGCGAATGATGCCTGGTTCTAACTGTATTCTCCAGTTATCTGCAATGATGTTTCTGTAGATCAGCCCCGCATCAAAATTTTCCGTAACGTTGGGGTCTAATCTAATTTGTTCAATATTTACCAGAAATTTGAACTCATTGATATGAGTGCTGGCTCCAACCCCCGCCCTGAATCCGATTCCGGTCTTTTGGGCATAGGCATGCTGAACGAATCCCGCAAATAAAATGCAAAGAATCGTTAACGCCTTCATCTTAAAAAAATGTCTCATTTTATAATTTGTTTTCAGGATCTTAATAGTCGCTGCAATTTATTACATTTAAGGTAATGATAATCCTTTTTTTGATTAATTAGGAAGGATTAATGAACTTTGTACAATCAAATAGTTAAAGTGCATATATCTGAAATCAGCAAGATTATTCGTAAAATAAGGTAATATTCAAACGGATTAAACATCCCGAATACAATTGAGATATAAATTTAAAAATCCGTTGAACAGGTTATAAATTAATAAGTCATCCAATCAGATGCAGATTTCAGCGTATACCAAATTACAACTTAATTGATATTTAAATAGTATTTTAATTAACTCAGATTTCCTTTTTTTCGAAATTATTTTGCAAGACTTATCCCCCGAACTGATTAATAATGACTCCAGAAGATTACAAAAGAGAAGATAACAGCCCATCGGATGACCCGAAAGCACGCAGCTCCAAAAGAGGAGATGAGAATTTTGAAGATACCAAACAACCGGCCAATCCACATTCATTGCCTGTTTACACCCCTCACCTGCTCCGGGATGAGGATGAAATTGATCTTGCCGGACTGCTGCTCAATTTATGGAAAGGCCGCAGATCCATTGCCAAAATAACAGGCCTGTTTTTAATCATTGGTATTTTTATCGCTCTTTTCAGCCCGGTGGAGTATGAAAGTGAAGCGATTCTGATGCCTGAGATCAGGGAAACCGACCAGAGCAGGGCGGGGCAGCTGCTTCAGCAGTATGGCGGGATGCTCGGAATGGGCAGCATCAGCGAACTGCAGGAGGGAATGATACCGCCGCAGATTTATCCGCGAATCGTAAACAGCTACTCGTTTCAGCTTGCCCTGCTCAGTACACCGGTACATTTTGAGAAGTATGGTGTTACGGCTACTCTCCCCGGGTTTTACGAGGATCATTACCAGCCCTCACTTACCGAATGGATACGCGACCTTACCATTGGCCTTCCGGGTAAACTTGCCGGTATATTTGCAGGCAATCCTTCAGGGAATATTGTGGTACAGGAAGACCCGCTTAATACGGATTACATAACGGTTACAAGAGGCCAGCAGCAGATGGTTGAAAAGCTGCGAGCCCGTATTTCGGTGAGGCAGGATCTCGAAACCGGGCTGCTGACCAGTAAAGTGAAACTGAACGATTCACGGGCAGCGGCCGAACTTAACCGCCGGTTGATTGAAATGCTGAAAGAATATGTAACCGAATACCGGCTTGAAAGATCGAGGCTTACTCTCGAATTTGTGCAAAACCAGGTGGAAGAAGCCCGGGAGAATTTTGAAGAAGCCCAGCTTAAACTGGCTGATTTCCGCGACCGGAACGTATCACTTGCAACGGCCAGGGCACAAACTGAACTCGAGCGCCTGCAGGATGAAAAAAACCTGGCATTTAATGTCTATAACTCCCTCTCGCAGCGCCTGGAAGAGGTACGGTTAAAACTGCATGAACAGACTCCGATTTTTAAAGAGGTACAGGCTGTTACCGTGCCGCAGACCAAAAGCGAACCCAGGCGGGGGCTGATAATTATTTTTTCCATTTTTTCAGGCATTGTCTTTTCACTCGGATACCTGTTTCTTTCACCGGTTATTCAGAATATTAAAAAAAGAGACAATCCATAAACCGCTGTTGACGGCCTGTGAATTAATTGTACTAAAAAACAGATAGTCTGATTGTAACGCCTGAGTCGAATTAACTTTTAAAATGTAAAGTTAAGAATTGCCGGATGCCCAAAACATAAAAGCGCTTAACCTGAGGACCAATTTTTCATGGACACTGGCAGGTAATGTGATATATGGTGCCAGCCAGTTCGGAATCCTGGTTTTGCTTGCACGACTCGGTACGCCCGAAATAGTTGGTAAATTTGCCCTG
>JBHJOO010000368.1:0-11629 GCA_050329675.1 Balneolaceae bacterium | reverse complement strand
CGAGTATTCCCTGGCCGAATGGCTGCGTGGATTCCCAAGAACCTTTACACTTGAACCTGACCAGCGGCAAACTGTACGAATCCGTGCCAATCCTCCGTCCGGCCTTGAAGACCGAACCTATTGGGCAAGGATACGCACGTCATCCAATCCGGTAAGCCCTCTTGTTGAGGAGCAGCAGGAAGACGTACTAACAGCCCGTATTAATGTCAGAATTGACCAGGTTACCGGCATTTATTTAAAAAAGGGAAATCTCAGTACCGGAATTAAAATCAATGATATCAGCCTGAATCCTGAAAATGATAAATTAACAGCGCTGGTAGATCTTGACAGAACCGGTAACTCACCGTTTATCGGTTCTATCATAACTACAATCACAAAAGACAATCTGGAATTACTGAGCCAGCAAAGTACTACTACCATATTTGTTGATGGTATTCACCGGTTTGAATTCGATACTACCGAACTTGATTCGGGTACCTACAATTTTAATATCCGATTCGAAACGTCGAGGCCCGATATTCGGAATAATGACCTTATTCAGGGAGAAACCGTTAATGCAGCCAAAGAATTTATCCTGAGTGATTAACAGGCTTGTTTTTTGGACAGTTATATTGATATGCATCACGGATGCTTCGCTATCCTACGCTCAAAATTCACGGGATGACCGTGATGAAGAGGTACTGCTCGGTTTTCGTCACAGAGGAGTTGTATCTGTCTACATTTTAACCAAATTCAGAGATGGTGAGTTTTATCTTGCAACCTCGGAACTCTTTACTGTTCTGCAAATTGATTCTCAGATAAACCTGCATCAGTTATCCATTTCGGGGTTTTTTTCTGATACCGGTAAAGAATACGAAATAAATTTTGGCAATCAATCTGCCCGTTTTGGAGATAAAACAGTTTCACTAACCGCTGAAGATTACCTAATCAGAGAAATTGATTTTTTTCTGCATCCTTCTGTTTTTGAAGAGTTATTCGGGATGGATTTTTCAATCGACTTCAATAATCTGACGCTTACACTTCAAACAGATTTAACCATGCCAGTGGTAGCTGAATTTGAACGGGAGCGCCGCAGAGAGCGAATGCTGCGTTCACAATCGCCTCTTTTTCGTGAATTTTATCCTATTCGATTCGATCGTAATCGCCAGGCCATGAACGCCGGATTTTTGGATTACAATCTTTCCGGAAATATTACTGATGGAACAAATGTATTTGTTTACAACACAAGTACGGGATTTGAATTGGCCGGAGGTGATTTTCAGGGCAATTTTTTCGGTTCGGTATCCGATCAAATAAGTTCTTTCAGTACAAATAATGTGAGATGGCGGTATGTGTTAAGAAACAATCAAATTTTGACACAGGCTACCGCAGGCCAGTCTATTTCGAATGGCCTTCAAAATTTCGCTTTTACCGGGGTTAAACTTACAAATGAACCTGTTGAACCAAGATTTATATTTGATGATTTTGTCTTCAGGGGAGAAACATCACCGGATTCAGAAGTAGAGCTTTACCTGAATAATAATCTTGTAGATTTCCAAAGGGCCGATGAACTTGGCAACTATCGGTTTCAGATTCCGCTTTCCTATGGTTCATCACAATACAGTTTACGCATATTTAGCCCAACCGGACAGGTACGGCAGGAATTTACCCGGCTTCAGATACCATTCAATTTCCTCCCGCCCGGAGAAGTAAATTATACGATTAATGCCGGGCGTCTTGACAACCCGATATTCGGTACTCCCGATCGCGGCTTTATGACTCAGAACAACATCCGCGCCGGCCTCACCAATTGGTTAACAGCGGGTGCCGGAATCGAATACTTCGATGAATATAACTCAACTCCAACGTTTTCCGGATCACTATCGAGCCGGCTCTTTACAAATTATCTTGTTACGGTGGAAGCTGCCAATGGTGCATTTGTACGGGCAAGCACAAACGCCGTATTTCCTTCATCGGCAAATTTCAGTGTTGATTACACCTATTTTACCCAATCCGGTGGCCTCTTTAATCCCGGAAGAAATAAAAGCACATTCAGAACAAGTATTTTTACCCCTTTTAAAATTTCTGATATACCCTTCTTTTTCAGATGGACAACCAATTTTCAGGAAAGGGAAACCACAAATGTTATCAGGTACAGTTTTGACCTGAACTCCCGGCTCAACAGGCTGAATTTGCGTCTTGGATTCCGGGACTCGCAACTCGGATCACTTCGATTTGACGCAACCCCATTCGGCAGGCTTACATCCTCGGCTACGTATACACTTGCACGGCACTCAGGAATTCCTTTATACCTGCGCGGCACATTCATCAGAACTCAAATGAATTATATCCCGGCAATCTCAAGGGTAGAGGATTTTGAACTGCAACTATCGAGAAGTATTATGAGAAGCGGCCGTATTCAAATAAATGCCGGAAGAAATTTTATTGGGGATTTTAACCTTTTTACACTCAATCTTACACTCGATTTTAACAAGGTAAGAACCACAACAACAGCCAGAAGCATCAGAGGAAATTCAAGTATTACTCAAAATATAAGAGGATCGGTGGGATTTGATTCTTCGAATGAACAAATTCTGCTTACCAACAGACAACAGGTTGGGCGTTCGGGACTTGCAGTGCGTATGTTTATTGACAATAATAACAATGGTATATTTGATGAGGGTGATGATCTTTTACCTGAACAGGCAGCCCGGCTAAGCCGCTCAGGTGGTGCTCAAATTCACAGAAATGATATAACCTACTTTACACAGCTGCTGGCTTACAACCAATACAATCTTGAAATCAATAAAAATGCATTAAGAGATCCCTTGTTGGTACCTGCGTATGAATCATTTTCAATTGTCACCGATCCTAATCAGTACAAAATCATTGATATCCCAATGTATATGTCCGGAGTTTTTGAAGGCGTAATCAAACGTGTAGAAGGTGATACCAAAATAGGTGTTGGCGGCCTGAGACTAAAAATCACTGGTAAAGACAGTTCTACAGGAGAAGATCTTTATTCAGATGAACTCAGAACCTTTTCAGACGGAACTTTTTACACTTTTGAGCTTCCACCGGGTCTTTATGAGGCTGAAATTGATCCCGCCCAGCTGCAGTTTTTAAATATGAGAGCAGAGCCGGAAGTACTTGAATTTGAAGTAAGGGCTCTTGCTGATGGCGATATTATTGAAGGACAACAAATTCTTCTATTCAAAAAAAACGGAACAACAAATTGAAATAGCGCCTGAAATGGAAGTGGATACTGTTGAAGATGAAAATGGTTCAGACACCGGCCATTCATGTGAATGAGTATTCATTTGGAAATGAATTTATAATTCAGAAAAAATCGATCCGGGCGATTTGGAAACCATGAAAGAATCCATCATAATCATGAACTGAAATTGCATTGTGGGATAATTCATACACTATCTTTTGATCCCTGCCGGAGAGAATGCTGCTTATTGATTCTATTTCAAGAATTTCTCCAATTTCATTTTTAAGTTGAATATAAGGTGCAAATGAGGCAATATGATCCGTATGTTTCGAAATGTCCAATTCAACCCTGCCATATTTCAAATCATTATTGATTTCGGTTGTATTCTTGTCGATTACTATATCATTAATGAAGGCTGATGTATTCGAACCCTGAATCACCTCAACCCTGATCTCCATAACCGCACTTGCAGATTTTTGTGCAATCCCTCTTTCACCTGCCAAGCCAATGATCAATAACCCCAATAAGTAAATTATTTTTTTCATTGCAGTAGTTTTTATCTACTCGCAATATATTAAAATTTTCTAATATTAGAAATTATTAATATGTAAATACATTCTATTTTTTACTGAATGTTTCATATTTATGTGCTTTTTTGTTAATTAAATAGCTTTTTTTACAATTATTAGAATTATATTTCTTTTAAGCTATGATTTAAATTCTAATGTTTTTAAAGTAGGCATTAATACGGGTATAGTCCTGATTGTTCCAGGAGTATGGATAGGCAGATTATCATGGATGGCGATTCACTGCATAAGTACGATTAAAAATGTAGAATTGGATGTAAATCAGGATGGTTTGAACCGTGAATTCATTCCGGGCTTGGGTGCATCCACAGACCCGAAAGTACCGTTCGTATCCAGGGTACTTTTTTTCCCTCTTCCCTAACCGGGGATGAATTCCCGGTTACAAGATCGCCCGCAGCTATGTTGCTTCCTGCTTATAATACCATAGAAAGCGGATTTTCAAGCATTTGTCGCAATGTATTCAGGAATAAAGCTGCTTTGGCTCCATCAACAATACGATGGTCGCTTGATAGTGTAACCTTCATTCGTTTACCAGGTACAACCTCACCATTTTCAACGACCGGCACATCCCGAATCGCTCCCACTGCAAGAATACATGCATTCGGAGGATTAATAATTGCAGTAAATTCTTCGATTCCGAACATTCCCAGGTTGCTGATCGTAAATGTACTGCCCTGCATTTGCTCCGGTTGTAACTTTTTATCCCGCGCAAGTTCGGCAAGTTCTCTTGTTTCTGTTGATATCTGACGCAGGCTTTTCTTATCTGTATGCCTGATTACTGGCGTCATCAAACCTTCATCGACAGCAACAGCCACCGCTACATGAACATCCCCATGCTTTCTGATTTTATCATCAAGCCAGGAACTGTTCACATCCCGGTGCTTACGCAGGGCAGATGCACACGCCTTCACAACAATGTCATTGAAACTGATCTTCACGTCACTGATTTCATTTAATGACACCCTCGCCTGCATGACAGGTTTCATATCGATATCTATCGTTTCATAAAAATGAGGGCTGGTAAATTTACTTTCCGACAATCTTTTCGCAATGGTTTTACGCATTTGAGAAACCCTCACGTCTTCACTCTCTTCACTTTCAAATGTGACTGTTTTTTCAGTTGCGGGTGCAGGCTTTTCCCTGAACTCTTCTATATCTTTTTTAATAATTCTCCCTTCAGGGCCGCTTCCACTAACATTTGATAACTCAATCCCTTTTTCCTCAGCCAATTTTCTGGCAAGCGGCGAAGCTTTAATTCTTCCATGTTCACCAACCGATTCTTTTTTCTTTTCTGATGATCCATTTCCTTTTATATCATCAAGAATAGGGTCAAAATCTTTTTTATCTGAACTCTCTTTTTCACTTTTTTTATCACCTACTTGTTCTTTTTTTTCTTCTTTTTTTTCTGCTTTATCTCCGTCACTATCTTTTTCTTTAAGCATGTCGCTGATGTCTTCTCCCTCTTCTCCCACAATGGCCATCGTTCCGCCTAGCGGCACTGCATCGCCTTCATTAACAAGCAGTTTTAAAATAGTACCATCATCAAAAACCTCAACTTCCATGGTGGCTTTATCCGTTTCCACCTCTGCGATAATATCACCCGATTTAACTTTGTCTCCTTCGCTTACATTCCATTTTGCAATAACGCCCTCTTCCATTGTATCACTGAGTTTGGGCATTTCTATTTTTATAGCCATTGTGGTAGTTAGTTAACTTTTAAAAATTAAAAATTCATTTAAATATTCCTTGTCAGGAGTAAACACTCGGCCCCGGTTAATTCCGGTAAGTGACCGCATTCACGGCTTCAATTACATTTTTAGCATTTGGCAGCCAAAGATCAAATAAATTTTTGGCGAATGGCGCATTTACATCCGGTAATGAAACCCTGCGGACCGGCGCGTCAAGGTAGTCGAACGCCTCTCGCTGAATCAAAAACCCTATTTCTGACGCAACTCCACCGAATGGATGATTTTCATCGACAATAACACAACGATTGGTTTTTTTAACTGACTCAATAATCAATTCAATATCAAGCGGTTTGATCGTTCTTGGATCGATAATTTCAATTTCAACTCCATCTTTGGATAGCTGCTGAGCTGCCTGTTTTGTAATGTGATACATTTTTCCGGTTGCAACAACCGTTGCATCTGACCCTTCTCGTTTAATTTTACCTTTACCAATGGGTATGGTATAATCGTCATCATCAGGAACCTCACCTTTCAGTCCGTACATTTGCTCCGATTCCATAAAAAGAACGGGGTTATTGTCACGTATTGCTGATTTCAGCAACCCTTTGGCATCACCGGGTTCGGATGGATATATAAGTTTTAATCCGGGAAATTGTGCGTACATGGCATCATAAGCAACGGAGTGAGTTGCACCAAGCTGACCGGCTGATGCGTTTGGCCCCCGAAACACGATCGGTACGTCAACCTGCCCGCCAAGCATATATTTTACTTTGGTGGCATGATTTATAATCTGATCAGCTGCAAGTACTGCAAAATTAAATGTCATAAATTCAATAATTGGCCTCAGGCCGTTCATGGCCGCTCCCACACCTATACCTGCAAAACCCAACTCGGAAATGGGAGTATCAATCATTCGTTTAAAGCCATATTTATCGAGCAATCCTTCTGTTGCCTTATATGCACCATTATATTCGGCTACTTCTTCACCCATCACAAAAATATTCTCATCCCGGGCCATTTCCTCATCTATTGCATCACGGATTGCTTCTCTGAATTGTAATTCTGCCATTTTCTAAAATATTGTTTCTAATTTATCTTTGAATTTTGATCTGAATTTCACCTGAAATTGTTTTATTTGTGGAAAACCGGATCATCTTCCGAAAACATATCCTCATAAAGCGCTTCAGGCTCAGGCGCCTCTGCGTTTTCTGCAAATTCAATCGCATCCATTACCTTTTTTTCGATTTCTTCCTCCAGTTTGTCAAGATCTTCCTGTTTGGCCAGGCTTTCATCTTTAATATAGGTTTTCAGCCTTTCAATAGGGTCCACTTTTTGATACTCTTCCAGTTCTTTTTTGGTGCGATATTTTTGAGGATCTGACATTGAATGCCCGCGATAACGATATGTACGAATTTCAACAAACCACGGTAAAGATTCTTTACGAACGTCTTCAGCAATTTCCTTCATTTTTTCATAAACCGTAAATACATCCATACCATTGATGACTGTATTTTTCATTCCATATGCATTTGCCCTCTCGTATATTTCACCAACACTGTGGCGGCGTACGGAGGTACCCATGGCATATCCATTATTTTCAACCACATAGATACAAGGGAGTTTCCATAATTGACTCATATTAAGAACTTCATGTAAAACGCCCTGATGAACAGCACCATCACCAAGAAAACAGGCCGTAATCCTGTTATTTTCTTTATATTTGTTAGCAAAAGCGATGCCGCCGCCAAGCGGAATATGCCCGCCAACAATACCATATCCACCCCAAAAATGATTCTCTACTTTTGCAAAATGCATAGAGCCGCCTTTCCCCTTTGAACAGCCGGCAGCTTTGCCATAAAGTTCAGCCATCCCTTCTTCCGGTGTTATTCCTTTTACAAGCCCCCACCCATGATCGCGATAAGCCGTGATAATATCATCATCATCATTAAAAGCAAAAACGGTTCCTGTTGAAATCGCTTCCTGGCCTATGTATAAATGTAAGAAACCGCCAAATTTACCTTTTTGATACATCTGCATGGCACGCTCTTCAAATCTGCGCTGCAGATACATTGATTTAAACATTTCAATTACCTGTTCATCGCTCAGGCCAAGATCTCTGTGATTCTTTTCTGTAGGATCGGTAAGCTCAACAGCTTTATCAATTTTATCACCTTTATTGTTTGTCTGAATTCCTATAGGTGTAAATACCGCTTTTTCTTCTGTTTTTGACATGAAACTAATCCAATTCTTATTTATAAAATTTAAGATTCATAATATACCCAACATTTATGAAGAAACCATTTACCGGCCATCATATTACAATAAACAGTTTGAACACAAATTTCAGTTCTTTATCAGACAGGAACTACATCTTTAATCCACTCTTTTGTCTGAGAAAATGCTTCATCAATTTTATCCGGGAATCGGCCGCCTGCTGTGGCAAGTGTGGGCTGGCCGCCACCGCCGCCACCAACAATTTTCCCAAGGCTGCCCACCAAACGGGCGGCATTTATTCCTTTTTTAACAAGGTCATCGGTAACAGCAGCCATCAGGTATACTTTATTGTTGTCAGAATCTGAACTTGCAAGTACGATAACTGAATTTTCCTGTAATTGATTTAGTGCATCATAACCGGCCTGCTTTAACGCGTTTATATCAGCATTTTCAAGCAAACCCTGTATTAATCTGATACCATTTACTTGTTCAGGGCTTGCAAGTATTTTTTGCAACCTGCCGGATGCCTGTTGTTGTCTGATCTGTTTTAATTCTTTATCAAGTTCCTTTTTTTCATTCAATAAACGGATAATATCTTCTTCAAGGTTCTGCTGGCTGCCTGTAATTGTCTTTATTTTTTCAAGCAGATGTTTCTCTTGTCGAAGAATTCTATCTGCATTCAGCCCTGAAACCGCTTCAACCCGCCTTATTCCCGCTGCAACAGATGATTCTTCCAGAAAACGGAAATAGCCGATTTCTCCGGTAGCCTGTACATGGGTACCGCCACAGAGCTCAACAGAAAAATCGGGGTCAAATGTAATGATCCGTACTGTATCACCATATTTTTCACCAAATAACATCATGGCACCCCGTTTTTTAGCTTCTTCAATAGGTACATTTCTCTCTTCAACCAGCGGTATATTTTCCTGGATTTTTTCATTTACAATTGCTTCAATTTCATCCAGCTGATTGCGTGTAACTGCCTCGTAATGCGAGAAATCAAACCGTAAACGCTCTGGTTCCACAAGCGACCCTTTTTGAACCACATGATCTCCGAGAACCTCTCTCAGTGCAGCGTGCATCAAATGAGTTGCTGTATGATGTTTTTTTGTTTCTGTTCTCCTTTCCTTATCTACTTCAGCATACCAAATTCCTTCCGGTTTTTCCGGAAGCCGGTCAACCTGATGAACATAACCTTTCGGGCCTTTTTGTACATCAAGAACTTTTATCTCTTCCCCATTTTTACGAAGTACTCCGGTATCGGCAATTTGTCCGCCGCTCTCGGCATAAAAAGGAGATCTATGTAGCAGAACAAACTTATTACTACCCTGTTGCGCTGTTGATAAAATTTTGGTCTCAACTTTCAGATGGTCATATCCAACAAATTCAAAATCGTCTGATTTTATAATAATATTCCAATCTTTTACAGCTGAACCATTGGATTGAAATTTACCGGCCGACCGGGCCCGTTCCTTTTGTTCTCCCATTAATTCCCGGAATCTTTCCACATCCACATCTATGCCTTTTTCCCGCGCCATCAGCTCTGTAAGATCAATGGGAAAGCCAAAAGTATCATGGAGTTTAAATGCATTTTCACCGGAAATACGGACTTTACCTTTACTCATCTCCTGAAATAGTTCAATACCTTGCCCAAGAGTTTTTAAGAAACTTTGTTCTTCAGCTTTAATCACGTTGGTCACATAATCAATCTGAGAATGAAGTTCCGGAAACACGTTCTTAAACTGATCTGCAAGAACAGGTACAAGTTTATAGAAGAATGGTTTCTTAAAACTCAATTTATCCCACCCATAGCGAATGGCTCGCCGCAAAATCCGCCGTATTACATAGCCCCTGCCCTCATTTGAAGGTGATGCACCATCTGCAATCGCAAAACTGACTGCCCGGATATGGTCGGCAATAACCCGCATTGCAATATCCGTGTCATTGTTATTTCCGTATTCTTTTCCAGAGAGTTTTTCAATTTCATGAATCAAAGGTGTAAAAACATCCGTATCATAATTTGATTTTTTTTTCTGAAGCACGGCACACATTCGCTCAAAACCCATCCCGGTGTCCACATGTTGTGCGGGCAGTTTTTCCAGTTTTCCATCCTGTTGCTTGTTAAATTGAATAAAAACGAGATTCCAGATCTCCATAACCCGGGGATCATTCCTGTTCACTAATTCCACGCCGCTCTTTTTTTTACGCTCACTATCAGGCCTTAAATCGATATGCACCTCGGAACAAGGGCCGCATGGGCCCGTTTCTCCCATTTCCCAAAAGTTATCTTTTCTTCCGAATTTCAGAATATGGCTTGCATCAATATCAGTCTCGCTTTCCCAAAGTTTAGCTGCTTCTTCATCTGCAGGAAGTCCGAATTCTTCATCCCCTTCAAATACAGTGGCATACAAACGATCCGGATCAAGGCCCCACTTTCCGACAAGTAACTCCCATGCCCAGTTAATAGCTTCTTTCTTAAAATAATCCCCAAAAGACCAGTTCCCCAGCATTTCAAATAAGGTGTGATGGTAGGTGTCATGCCCTACTTCTTCAAGATCATTGTGTTTACCACTGACCCTGATACATCGCTGGGTATTTGCTGCTCTTTTCCAAACTTTCCCACTATCAGTAAAACCCTCCTGTTCACCGAGAAATATAGATTTAAACTGATTCATTCCCGCATTTGTAAATAGCAGTGTTGGATCATCTTTGGATACTACCGGTGCGCTGTCAGTAATTACATGATCCTTATCCTTAAAAAATTCAAGGAATTCGCTGCGAATCCGGTCTGATGTTTTAACTGCCATTCAGATAATTGTTTAAACGGGTTTATTGAAAATTTCTAAAGTTTATAAAAATAGAAAAAAAAGAGGATAACATCATGTATTTTAGTTTATGATGAGCATTATCCTGACTAATTTTTAAAATCAACAAACTGTTATTATGAAAACTTTATTCAATTATTTCATCCGGGGATTAATTTTTTTCTTCCCGGTTTTTGCCACTTTTTATGTCATCTTTGTTACCGTGAATTGGGCTAATGCTACTTTCAATGAACTATTTTTCGATTGGCTTCAGCACGACATACCTGGCCTTGGAATAATTACGGTAATCATTCTGATCTCACTTCTCGGATTTATTGTAAAATTTTGTGTTTCAAAACCGATTTTAAACTTTTTTGAATCTTTACTTACACGTACTCCGCTGGTAAAAATTATATACTCGTCTGTAAAAGATTTAACTGAAGCTTTTGTCGGGGATAAAAAGAAATTTAATCAGCCTGTAATTATCTCCTTATCGAACGGGCTGGAACGATTCGGCTTCCTGACCGAAGAAAACCTTTCAAATCTTGATATTGAAGACCGGGTTGCCGTTTATTGCCCGCATTCCTACAATTTTTCAGGTAATTTGTATCTTGTAAAAAAGGAGAGTATCAAACTGCTTCACCAAAATCCATCAGATGTAATGAAATTCATCGTATCAGCGGGTGTTACGCACATTGGTGATATCAAAGCAATTGAATTATAATGAAACAATCCATTACTTATCCCAAATCCAATACCATTGAACACTACAGACAAAATTTTCCGCATATAAATGAGGGTATCATTTTTCTGAATCACGCTTCGGTGAGTCCCCTCTCATTGGATGTGAAGTTTGCAATCTTCGATTTTCTCGAACAGCGTAATTGTACCAAAATCGAAAATCTTGAAGAAGGTATTGAAATCATCCAAAACTGCCGGCGTTTGGTTGCAAAACTTATAAACTCCGAATCTGAAGAACAAATTGTGTTTACACGCAACACTTCGGATGGTATCACACTTGTGGCTGAAGGCCTGCCCTTAAAACCCGGCGATGAGATACTTTTAAACAATCTGGAATTTCCATCAAATGTTCATCCGTGGCGGGCACTTGAGAGAAAAGGTATAAAACTTAAAATAATG
>JBHJOO010000085.1:0-4688 GCA_050329675.1 Balneolaceae bacterium | reverse complement strand
GAGAGAATAAGATAGAAACATCTCTTCATAGATATTTATAAGTTGTATTTCCTGATGATTTTTGTTTCTGCGAGCCTTTTTTTCGGAGGCAAGTCTTGATCTGGCAAATAATTCGGGGCTGCTATTAATCATTTTCTTCTCAAGCAGCCTTTTGCCTATTAACAGAAAAATGGCATACGGATCTCCTACTTTTCTTGTGACAATCGTATCAAAAACATCAAAGGAGATATACCGAATACGAGACTCATTCAGAAGATTATTTATTTTCTGACGCATTGTAAATTTTATTCCCTTCGCTATTAGTAAATCGATTTATCAGAGCCCGAACTGTTTTTGCTGTTTTATTTCTGATTCTGAGCAATACCGGAGCTTTCTTTTTTTTCAAATTTTTTATTTTTTTTCCTACTAAATCCATAAAAAAAGTGTGAGCGTCTTCGTTTACCACCATAAAAGGAGGGGGAGAAAGGGGGAATTTTATATCCGAAGCTGATAAAAAAGCAAGAGGATTATTCTTGTTTTTAGTATGAGTGGCATCTTCTCCAAATCCGATATTACTAACTAAATCTTTATTTGGCGACACTGAAAGTCCATGTTGTATCAAGAATGAAAAGGTCCACTGATAATCCCACCAGCTTAACTTTTCAGGATTCTTACTGTATAATGTTGAATCAAAATTGTGCCTGAGGTATTTTGCAGCATCTTTATTTCTTGTAACCTTTTCAAGAAAATCAGTTTCTCTAAGATCCGACCAATGACTTATTTTAAAATCATTGTACTTCCAGGCTCTCTTCCAAGTAGCCCACCCAGCCGAAGTTAAAGGAAATCGAAAGTAAAAATAACTGTATTGAGAGCGCTCCTCACCTAATTGATAATTTATGCCATTGATCTGCATAATCCTTTTATCATCTTTATATTTTTCCAGAAGTTCTTCACAAAAAAGAAAAAAACTTGGTTCAGGTACACAGTCATCTTCAAGAATTATACAACGCTCAACGTGTTCAAAAACCCAGTTTACACCTGAAGCCGGCCTCATTCCACACCCCATATTTTCAGCTGAATAATTTTTAAAGACCTTACATTCCCAGTCTATGTGGTCGACAACTTTTCTCGCTTGCTCACATTTTTTTAAATCTTCGTCATTCCCCTCACGAGGACCATCTGCTATTAAAAATAACTTTTCCGGTTTATAGCCGGCAATCCTGTTAAAAACTTTTTGTGTTAATTCGGGCCGGTTAAATAAAATTAGTACTACAGGTGCTTTCATACAACTTTATATGAATATTGATTTAAAATTATCACCGATACATATGGTTTATGACTTTTTTAAAGTATGGATAGTAAAACATAAAACACAGTTAAAATGTATTAACAGTATTGATTCAATTATTTAAAAAAAACTAATTAAAACTTTATTATATATTTAAATTTTAATCATTTTTATTAATGCTTTTAATTATACTCTAACATGTATACAGGATTCGTAAAATACTTTTATATAATCCTTTTATTAAAAATAAAGTGTTGTTCATCAGTGAATCCAATACTTTCTAACCGGAACTCCAATTTGAAACATTTTATCTATAGTTTTGAACTGATATTCCTTGCTATAACTTTTTAAAAATATCTCCAACGCCTTTAACATTACCCCCCTGTCTTCATAAATATCACTAACTGTTTCATTATTATGTGAGCGATATATATTATCATGAAGCAAAATGATACTACCGGGTTTAATTGATATTCGTAATAAATTTAAAAGATTTTCAGGTTCATACTCTATCCAGTCATTGACCGATACATTCCATCCAATTACATCATATCCTAAAATAAAAGTATCTAATCTTGACCGTAAATTTTGTTTTCCCCAAGGAGGACGAAAGAATTTTTTTTTGACAGGGGTAATGTGTTCAGCACAGGATTTTATTTGAGACCATCTTTGAAATGATGTTAAATCCGGGAATACCTTATGATTCCATGTGTGATTTCCAATAGTATGTCCATGAGACCTGATTCTTTTCACTAAATCGGGATATTTACATGCATTCTCACCAACCATAAAAAAAGTTGCCTTAACATCAAAGTGATTCAGTAAATCAAGGAGTAACGGGGTATAAACCGGATGCGGGCCATCATCAAAAGTTAGACAAGCAACTTTAGTATTCACTTTAAAATGGGTTACCGTTCCCAAATATTTTGTTAAAAAAGTCTTTTTAACCCTTATAAATATTTTTTTAATTGTATTATACACAACGATACAGAAACTTTATAAAGAACACTATTTATTTTAAAAAATAATCAAGTTTGTATTTAAAAATACTATTAAACCATTTAATTCATTTAAAAATGAAAGGCCTTTCATTTTGCTTACATCTTTGTATTTTAAAATATCACTCTTCAATGATTTCCACTTTTTATACTCTTCATAATATTTTTTAATACTTTGAAATTTAAATTCAATTATAGAATATCTTATCCTCTGCCTGTAAACCTTTAAATCTCTTTCTAATATATTTTTCAAAAAAGGATTTGAGTATTTAATCAGAAGCATTTGTTCTTTCAGTTTTTTCCCTCTGTTTCGTGGTGGTTCTTCTCTGTGTTCAACATCATGAAAGATTTTGGCAAATGGATAAACTCCTAATTTAAACCCGTGAAACTTTACTCTTTGCACATAGTTATCATCTTCTCCATAATGGAAAAATACCGGGTTGAAGCCACCGACTGTTTTTATACATGTTCTGCTAATCAACCAGGCTGCAGCATTCACAAAATCTGCTTCATATATCTGATCCTTGAGATTTCCCATGTAACAATCAGACAGAAAATTTGGGCATTTATCAGGAGCAACATAATTTGAAAAACCGTATTCCAGTTTGTTACCTGAACCCGTCAATTGCATTGGACTAATAATTAAATATTCCGGGTTTTTCTTATGCATTTCAACAAGTTTTTTGATTGAACCTGATTCAATCCACGCATCCTGATTCAGTAAAAAAACATAATCAGCACCTTTTTCATATGCCTTTTTAATTCCAAGATTATTGCCTCCTCCAAAACCAAGGTTTTTTTTCGATTGAATAATATCAATTTCAGGGTATTTGCTCTTTATCACATCTTGAGTGCCATCCGTCGAAGCATTATCAACAACAATTACATGTAATGGTAGTTCTGATAAACGTAAGCTGCCAAAGCACTTGTCAATCCACTTTTTCCCGTTGTAAGTCACAACAATGACGAAAACTCTCATAACTTTACTTTTTTAAATTAGACTTGATCTTCTTAAATGTATATCCTTTTCTGTCTTTATCCGATACAATTGGCCGGGATTTCACAGACCAATTAATATTGATTTCCGGATCATCCCAGCGAAGGCAACGCTCAAATTCTGGTGCATAATAGGAATCTACCTTATAGACAACAATTGTATTCTCTTCCAATGAAAGAAAGCCATGCGCAAATCCTTTTGGAATGAACAATTGATATTTATTGTCTTCCGACAATATAATGGATATATATTCTCCAAATGTTTTGCTATCCGGTCGAAGATCTACCATAAGATCCTGAATACATCCCTTAATTACTCTAACCAACTTACTTTGCTCGTAAGGTGCTTCCTGATAATGCAAACCACGCAATACATTTTTCTTAGAACCCGATTGATTTTCCTGCACAAATTCAATGTTTGCTATATGATTACAAAAAAAGTTATCTCTGAATGTTTCAAGAAAATATCCTCTTTCATCCCTAAAAATTTTCGGTTTTAATAAACAGGCCCCATTTAGCCTTAATTTTTCTGCAATCATGTAACCCCAAAAAATTAGTTATTTATTCAGATGCACTGAATTCTTGCCGAACAATTACTACTGCTTAACTTGCCTCTGTTAATTGTTTTAAATAGTTAGAATATTCATTCTCTTTCATTTTTTTGACAAGATTTTGAAGAGTTTTCTTGTCGATTAAATTTTCCCTGAATGCAATTTCCTCAGGGCAGGAAATTTTTAATCCTTGTCTTGCTTGAATGGCCTGTATAAATACGGATGCTTCTTGAAGTGAGTGGTGCGTGCCGGTATCAAGCCATGCCACTCCTCTTCCTAACAGTTTTACCTTCAGCTTATTTCTTTTTAAATATTCATTGTTCAAATCAGTAATTTCAAGTTCCCCACGGCTTGAAGGAGTCAGTGAACGGGCAATATCACAAACATTTTTATCATAGAAGTAGATACCGGTGACTGCGTACTTTGATTTTGGTTTTCGTGGCTTTTCTTCGATGCTTTTTACATTATGATTGCTGTCAAAATCAACGACTCCATATCGTTCAGGGTCACTAACCGGGTAACCAAATACAACGGCACCTTCTTCCAGTGATATTGCCTCCCGAAAAATGGTTCGCAAGTTACTTCCATAAAAAATATTATCACCAAGAATCAGACAGACTCCATCGTCTCCAATAAATTCAGACCCTATTATAAATGCCTGAGCAATGCCTTCAGGTTTGGGTTGTTCTTTATAACTGAATGAAACACCCCATTGTGAGCCATCACCCAGTAATTCCTGAAAACGGGGTATATCCCGGGGTGTTGAAATGATCATAATTTCATCGATTCCTGCAAGCATTAGGCAAGAAAGAGGATAGTATATCATTGGTTTATCATATACCGGCAATAGCTGTTTACTTATTGATGCTGTTGCCG
>JBHJOO010000053.1:0-8224 GCA_050329675.1 Balneolaceae bacterium | reverse complement strand
TCGGTACCGATTGGCAATGTAAAAAAAGCACCTCCGGCTAAGGATATTCCTTCTACGTCAAACATATAGCGGCCGGTCAGAAAAATGTCACTAACACCGGAGTCACTGCCTCCAAATCTCCGGTTTACATTAACAAAGCCAAACTGACCTTCCGCTTCAAAATTTGATTTGAAAGTATATCCACCCCGGGCATCTAATGTGATGATATCAACGAAATCAAAATCTCCAAAGAAAAAATTTCCATTCACATAGGGAGAGTTTGTTATTCTTGCATCCTGAAAGTAGGATTGAAATAACCTGACGCCATCAAAACCGGAATTTTGGGCGAAAAGGGCCGACGGGTTTATACCCGACACAATAATAAGAAGTAAAAAGGCTGTTAGTATTTTTCTCATAATTATAAATAAGTTTTTAATTTTTATTAGTCGAAGACATTGGTTTGCGGAATTACTTCAACATCTTAACACCAGAACTGTTCCCTGACAATGACTAATTCAGTTTTATTAAAGTATGGACTAAACAGTATAAAGATAACTTAAATTCCAATTCCATAAAATCTCGAAATTCCACTAAGTATAAATTGAACACTTATCGCCAGGGCAATAAAACCCATCAAGCGTGTCATAATGTTAAGCCCGGATGCTCCTATGTATTTCGCAAGGGTAGGTGCCAGCCTCAAAATTAAATATGCAGTTAAAACAACAATTATGATAGCGACAGAATGAACGATATAATCCGTAAAATTTACAGCCTGAGATGCGAGTCCAATTACAACAGCAATACTGCCCGGCCCGGAAAGAAGAGGAAGTGCCAGTGGGCTAAATGAAATATCTTCTTTTTCCATTGCCGCTTTTTCATCTTCTTTGCTCAACTTTTTCCCTGATATATCAGGATTAAGCATGGAGTAGGCTGCCCTCATAATAATCAGGCCGCCGGCAATTCTGATTCCAGCCAGGCTGATCCCAAAAAAGCTCAGTATATAAGTACCTATAAATAAAAATACAGTCAATATGGCAAACATATAGATACAGGCCTTTTTTGCTGTTCTCACTCTTTCCCTGTGATCCTGTTTATCAGTAAGTGCAAGAAAAACCGGCATGGCAGCAAACGGATTGACCACTGAAAAAAGCGAACTGAAGCTTGCAAACAACAGGCCGCCGATACTAAGAAAAAAGGTTGATATCTCTATATTTTCTTGCACATTTTCTAACATGCAGCAAAGATAAGCACCTGTAAAGAATTAAAAATGTATAATTACAAATTCTGTATTTTCTTTTTTCTAAACTCCGCAAGCAATCGGTTGACTCATTTGTTTGAAAACCAACTTTTTAACGGAGGGTTATGCTGATTTTAGGGTTTCAATAATTTTTCATTTAAATCATACAAAATGCACAGAGATAAAATTTTAAAAACCATAGAAGACATTATTAAATCAGATCAAAATCGCAATTCGAAACTACTGCAAATATGTGAGCTTCTTGAACGTGAAATAGAGGTTTTTGACTGGGTTGGGTTCTATCTTGTTGCAAAAAATCAGGAAAGAATTCTTGAACTTGGCCCTTACGTTGGTGAAGAAACCGATCATATACGTATTCCGTTTGGCAAAGGAATTTGCGGGCAGGCGGCTGAAACTCTTGATACCTTTGTGGTACAGGATGTGAGCAAAGCAGATAATTACCTTGCGTGCAGTTTGGAAGTGAAATCTGAAATTGTAGTGCCAATCATAAAAAACGGAGAATTTAAGGGTGAATTGGATATCGATTCACATACTAAAAATGCAATTTCTCCGGGGTTAAAAAAATTATGTGAACAAATATGCAGTGAAGTTGCAGAACTGTTTTAAAATCGCCATTTAACCTTTCTGAATTTAAAAAAACTAATGCAAGCCATAACATTTTGGCCAATACTATAACATTTTTTTGGCTGCAAGTAAAAAAGTATTTGCAAATTAAATAGAGGATGTTATTTTTATTGAACTTTAAACAGTGCGTTATGGACTATTCTGCGTTGGTTCAAGCAATAAAAACCGGGGATGAAGCTACAGCAAATCAATTGTGCGAGGAAGCTACGCCTATTTTAAGACGTTATCTAATGATCAGGATGGGGGCACAAACGCAGGATGCCGAAGATTGCGTACAGTATATGTTTGAATATGTAATTGGGAAAATCCAAAACGACGATTTCAATAACCCAAGTGGTTTGCTCGCTTATATGCTTACCACATGCAGGCACGCTTATATGCGAATGGTTAACGAGAGAAACATGGAAATTGCAAATGAAGTTAATGATCCGTCTATTGAATCTGATCAAATATGGAGCTTAATTGATGAAGAGAAGCAGCAGGTTTTATCTTACTGTCTGAAGAAACTTAATTCAAACTACAGCAGCATGGCAGAGTATCTTCTTGAACATCCAAATGCCAAAACAGAAGATTTAGCTGATTTTTTCAATATTTCTTATAATAATGCATGGACACGTAAACACAGAGCAATTAATAGTTTAAGAAATTGCATTAAAAAAAAATTGTAAAATATTATTATACAAGTGTAAGGAATATCAAAATTTTGTTCATACCAAGTAAGAAAATTGAATGGTTACCAGTAAAAATCAAATAATAATCATCCGGCGTTTCGTAAGGGTCACCTGGCGATAGTAAAAAAAGTGTGACGGCATCATGAAAAAAAAAGAGATATTAAAGAACATAGAACTCTATATTCGTGGTGAATTACACGAAAGTGAGATAGAACAGCTTTGGGAGGAGTTTATAAAGGATCCAGAGTATTTTGAACTTTTTGACACTGAATTACAATTACGCCACCTTGGAAAAAAAAGACAGGAGGCTGTTAAGCAAATAGAATTAAATAAGGGTAAACCACATCAGAAAATTAAAAGCCCGATAATTTTAGCCTGTGCAGCAATATTATTTATTGCTTTTGGCCTGTTTCTTTTTTCAACATTTAAATCAATGAGTATTGCCGATTATGCCATTCCGGAAATAAGTCACCAGGAAATTTTAGGAGCAGAAGTTTTTCGATCTGACACGGAACAAGGGGAGTCGGTGGATGCCAACATTACACTGAACCGGGGCCTCGTAGCTTCATTGGAAAACAGGGTTGTGGATGCAATCGATTATTTTAAATCTGTTTTAGTCAAAAAGCCTGATAGCTTACAAATTTTTAAAGCAAATTATAATCTCGGCATTTTGTATTACAATCAGAAGGATTATTCTGCCTCACTTACTGCTTTTAAAGCCGCAGATATTCATACAGTTGATATAGATTTTCTCAGGGAAAAATACTTGTGGTATCTTGGAAATACATTGCTTAAAAATGGGAATCTGGCAGAATCTGAACGGGTAATTAGCGAGGTTGTCAGTATGAGTGGAATGTATGTAAATGAAGCGGCTGAGCTGTCTGATATTCTCAGAAATGAATTGCAAAAACAGAATTAACCTGCCCGGCCTGCAACGGGAACGGGCTCATTGAGATCTTGTGAATGATGCATCAATGCAATGTGTGTCGATATCTTATTTTCATCTTTTTTTCTTTTAACGGGTATATATTTGCCCTTTTCATTAAGAATCCACCTCTGCTGGTTGTCACGTAAAATTACATTTAAGATAAATTGAAGATATTTTTTGAGCTCCGGCTGCCCAATAGGAACAAGTGCTTCCACCCGGGCATCCAGATTACGATGCATCCAATCGGCTGAACCAATAAAATATTGCTCTTTTCCCCCGGAATAAAAATAATAGCAACGAGAGTGTTCCAGGAATCGACCGATAATGGTATGTACCCGGATATTTTCACTTAAGCCTTTTTTCCCGGGAATCAGTCTGCATACGCTTCTGACAATCAAGTCGATCTGTACACCCGCCTCCGACGCTTCGTATAGTTTCTGAATGATCAAAGGATCTTCGAGATTGTTCATTTTTCCTATAATTCGTGCCTTTTTACCAATCTTTGCCTGTTCTGTCTCAAACTCTATCAAATCACTTATTGATTTCCTCATGTAACGCGGAGCAACAAGCATTTTATCATACGCCTGGTCGGGGGCATAACCGGTTAAAAGGTTAAAAAGTTCTGACACATCAGAGGCAATCTGTTCATTGCAGGTAAAATAACCGATATCTTCATAAAGCTGTGCCGTATCGGGATGATAGTTTCCTGTTCCAATGTGAACATAACGGCGTAAACCGTCTTCTTCTTCACGTACAACAATAGTAATTTTGGAATGAATCTTTAAACCAGCAATTCCATACGATACGTGAACTCCCGATTTTTCGAGTCTGTGTGCCCAGGCGATATTACGCTCTTCGTCGAACCTTGCTTTTAATTCAACAAGAACGGCAACCTGCTTATCATCTTCGGCTGCTTGCATCAATGCGTGCATGATGGGTGAATCACTTGATGTTCTGTATAGTGTTTGTTTGATGGCCAATACGTTTGGGTCTCTTGATGCCTCTTCAATAAACCGCTGTGTCGAGGATTTAAAACTGTGATAGGGATGATGGACAAGAAAATCACCTTTTTTTATCACTTCAAAAACACCCGGGGTTTCTTCCTCAATATTATGCCTGAAAACCGGGTGAAGCATTGGAGTCCATGGCTCATAGCGTAAATGATGAAATCCTTCCAGGTTGTAAAGCTGAATACAATCGGCCAGGCCGAGGGGCCCTTTCATTTCAAAAACGTCTTTTGGATGAATCTGAAGATTTCGGATTAGATATTTTTTTATATCCTCCGGAGTTTCAGCATCAATCTCGAGGCGGACAATATCTGCAAAACGCCTCTCCCTTAGTTCATCTTCGATCAATTCAAGAAGGTCATCGGCCTCTTCTTCATTGCGTTCAATATCAGCATTTCTTGTAACCCGAAAAATATGAGATGTAATTACTTCCATTCCCGGGAAAAAATGATTCATTTTACTTCGGATGATATCACTGATTGATACTAAAACAACATTATTTTCTTCTTTATTTATCTTGATCCACCGCGGCAGATTGGCTGGAATTTTAATTCTTGCAAAATGCGTTTCGTCATTTCGGGGATTTCGCAGCTTGATAGCAAATGATCTGCTTTTATTGGAAATAAACGGGAATGGATGGGTTTCATCCACAGCAAGAGGTGTTATAATCGGATATAATTGTTTTTTAAAATAAGTGTCAACAAAGTCAGATTCATTTTCGGTAAGAGTGGCTATTTTTTTGATTTTAATATTGTTTTTCTCCAAAGCCGGGATCAGTTTTTTGAAATAACAATTTCTATAGTCCACAATCATTTTCTTTACTTCATTTCTGATTTCCTGCAGTTGTTCTTTTGGTGTTCTGCCGTCAACCGTCAGCTCTTTAACCCCGGCATGTAACTGTCTTTTCAATCCGCCGATACGTTTTTGAAAGAACTCATCGAGATTCGAACATACAATTCCAATAAATTTAACCCTTTCAAGCAGGGGCACTTTTTCATTTTCAGCTTCGGCGAGAACCCTCCGGTTGAATTGGAGCCAGCTCAATTCATAATTCAAAAAGTATTCGGAACCAAAAATTTTTAATTCACTTGCCCTTAAATCCTTTTGGAGTCCTTTTTCACTTAGAATTTCATTCTTAATAGGATTGGCAAGTTTTTTTCCATGTTTTGCTTTCTGAAGCTCAAGAGGATCCTGATTAAGCTCGTCAGGTAAAAATGATTCTTTGGGCATCCTTTTAATTTTTGTGTTTGTTTAAAGTATATTCCTGTATGTTAATATATATAGATTAAGTTAACTTAAAATTTTAAGATCAATTATACATTATCTGATAACATCGTGCAGAATCCGCTTTTAAATCCGGCTGAAAAAGAAGAGCATTTCGAAATGAATATCCGGCCGTCTTCACTTGATGAGTTTATCGGTCAAAAAAAAGTGATTAGGAATTTACAGGTATTTATTGAAGCAGCAAGAAAACGAAAAGAAGCACTCGATCATGTTATTCTATCAGGTCCTCCCGGCCTGGGAAAAACCACACTGGCCTATATTATAGCACATGAAATGGGAGTACTGATTAAACCGACAACAGGTCCTGTTCTGGAAAAACCTGGCGATCTTGCAGGTATGCTAACGAATCTTGAAGAAGGGGATGTTTTATTTATTGATGAAATTCACAGGCTTAATCCGATTGTGGAAGAATACCTTTATTCTGCCATGGAAGATTATAAACTTGATATTGTCATTGATTCGGGACCCAATGCACGTAGTGTTCAGATTGAATTGAATAAATTTACACTTGTGGGTGCCACTACGCGTAAAGGACTGCTTACGTCACCGCTGAGGGCTCGCTTTGGTATTGATATGAGACTCGATTATTATGATGTTGAGCTATTGCAGCGAATTGCTCTTCGAACTGCACAAATACTGGGATTCGGCATAACCGAGTCGGGAGCACATGAAATTGCACGCCGCAGCCGAGGCACACCACGTATTGTCAACAAACTCTTGAGACGAACCAGGGATTTTGCACAGGTGGACAATTTGGACACGATCAATGATGCTATTGCTGATAAAGCCCTGAATGCACTTGATGTCGACAAAAATGGTTTGGATGATATGGACACCAGAATACTTAAAGCCATCGTTGAAAATTACAGTGGCGGCCCTGTCGGGCTTGGAACTCTTGCAGTAGCTGTCGGTGAAGATAAGGGAACTATTGAAGAAGTATATGAACCATATCTCATCAAGGAAGGATTTATGCAGCGTACACCTAAAGGCAGAATTGCTACACGCAGAACCTATCAATATCTTGGAATTAACCCGGATAACAGGGAAGGGGATCTTTTTTCGGGATAGGCATTATGGTTATATCCTCGTATTGATTATGTATCAAAGCGGGAAATTCCGTACTTTCAGCCCTTCAAATAATTAACCATTTTATATTTATTATTAATGAAAAACCTCTTTACATCCGAATCCGTATCGGAAGGTCATCCCGATAAAGTATCAGACCAAATTTCAGATGCTATTCTTGACGCTATGATTACACAGGACAGTGAATCACGTGTTGCCGTTGAAACACTTGTAACAACCGGACTGGCCGTAGTATCGGGAGAAGTCAGAACAGAAGCATATGTAGATATTCAGGAAATTGTGAGAAATGTGATTCGTGAAATTGGCTATACAAAAGCAAGTTATCGGTTTGATGCGGACTCTTGTGGCGTTCTTTCTTCAATACACCAGCAAAGTCCTGACATAGCACAAGGTGTTGATTCTTCAGAAGATAAACAGCAGGGAGCAGGTGACCAGGGAATGATGTTTGGTTATGCCGTAAATGAAACAGAAGCGCTTATGCCGTTTGCAATACATTATTCTCATTTATTATTGAAAAAATTGTCTCAAATTCGCAAAGATACAGCACTTATGCCATATCTTGGACCAGACAGCAAGAGTCAGATTACCGTGGAGTATGGAGATGATAAAAAGCCGAAGAGAATCAATACAATTGTTCTTTCTACCCAGCATGATGAAGGAGTAGATCAGTCTCAAATCAAAGCGGATATCAAAAAATATCTGATTGCATCTGTAATCCCGGAAAATCTGCTCGATGCAGAAACTATACTTCATGTGAACCCGACTGGAAAATTTGTAATTGGGGGCCCTCACGGAGATACCGGCCTAACCGGCCGAAAAATTATTGTGGATACCTACGGTGGGAAAGGCGGCCACGGAGGCGGTGCTTTTTCAGGCAAAGATCCGTCAAAAGTTGACCGCAGTGCCGCTTATGCGAGCCGGCATATTGCCAAAAATATAGTCGCTGCCGAACTGGCTGATGAATGTCTTGTTCAGGTAGCGTATGCCATTGGAATTCCATATCCGGTTTCCATTTATGTTTATACATACGGCACGGGCAAGGTTCCCGATAATAAGCTTTCTGAAGTTATCCACAATCTGTTTGACCTGACACCGTCCGGTATTATTGACCGCTTTAACCTGAAACAGCCTATTTATCGAAAAACCGCTGCCTATGGCCATTTCGGCCGAAACGAATTTCCATGGGAAAAAACCGATTTTGTAGAAAAACTGCAAAACGCTGTTTAAGGAATCTCTGGCTGTAGATTTACCGGAAAAACAAACCTGATTTCAGATTTGCGAAATTCCTGTACTCAGCGGGTATTAATCATTTTGCCTTTTTAGACATACCGGCTGCCACAAAAAATGAAATGGCACCGACGATGAATATCATTAGAACAGTTGAGCC
>JBHJOO010000041.1:0-2143 GCA_050329675.1 Balneolaceae bacterium | reverse complement strand
AACCCGCTGCTCATAATATTCCAGATTGCGCCGCATTTTAACGGGATCTGTAACAAGATTCAAAGGGTACGTTAGCAGATTTACATCCGCTTGCTTGATGGTTTCACCATCATACGTTGCGTGTTCACGGGTAATGCCATCTTCGAATTCGAGGATTGGAATATTGGCAGCTACTTCACTCCATTGAGGGTTTGGTTCCAGACCGAGAACTTCAGCGGCTTTTGTCGCATATTCAAGTGCCCGGATAGCCGTTCCGTTGGTGAAAGCGTTGTTATCCACATTTTCGGCATATTCATCTGCTGCAACAACATTATTAATATGGTATTTTCCATCAGCACCCGGTTCTACACGGCTGATCCAGTAATCGGCAACAGCCTCAAGTACAGGATATCCTTTTTCCTGAAGCCAGGTTTTATCCTGTGATACCCGGTAGTAATTCCAGACACCGATCCCGACAACGGCGGTTATATGGTGTTGAAACGGACCGGTCAGTGCCCATACAGGTGTTGATTCCTGTCCGACATCATCCGATTCCCAGGGATACATGGCACCGTCAAATCCATGGCTGAATGCTTTCATCTTTGCCTGTTCAAGACGTTCATAGCGGTATTCAATAATGGATTTGGCAATATCGGGCTGCAGCATGAGGAAAGGAGGGTACATCCAGATTTCCGTATCCCAAAAAACGTGTCCGTTATAACCCAGGCCTGATAATCCCATTGGAGATAAGCTAAGAGAAGTGCCCTCACGTGCAAACGAATAGAGATGATAAAGCATCATTCTTACATCCCGCTGGTCATCCACATTACCTTCAATAATGATATCGCTTTCCCATAGTTTTTCCCAAAGTAAAAGGTGCCTGTTGAGAAGGCGGTCGCGGCCTTCCAGTGCAGCGAAAATGGTGAGTCGCTCAGCTTCATTATGCGGATCGTCAAAATGTTGTGTGGTTGTTGCCGAAGAGACCACGCTGAATTTGTACGTTTCACCGCGCTTTAACTCTTTGGTAAACTGAACCAGGTGCATATTGTGATCCCAATCTTCATGAATAAGGTTTGGTTGTTCGTGTTCATCAAACAGAAAACTCGAAGATGCTGCCAGTGTATGTTTGCCGGTTGGGCTTTCGGCAACTGATGTTAGCAGCGGGATTTTAACATGCGGGCGATCAATTACCGAATAGAAATTACGCACATTCCGAAGATGGTCAGGGGCTTCGATCAGGCTCGAAGGGCGAATGGTGATATCCTGTTTAGCCGTCACTTCAAGCTCAATAAGGCTTGTAAAAGGAAGGTTGCGAAGGGATCGAAGTGAATAGGTAACTTCAGCCTTATCCCCAAAATCAAATGTACTTTTAAAAACGGCTGTTCTCATATCCAGCCGCTGAACTACGTTTGAAATATTGTTCCGGTTGATCCGGACACCATCCACATCAAGCTGCAGGGTGGCGAAATTGAATCCTTTCAAAATATTGGAAACACGTCCCCGTCCGTAGTAATCAAAAACACCATTTAACACAATTTCACTAACCCGCATCGGGTCTGCCGATGAAACAATACCGACCATTCCGTTGGCTACCGTGATTCCAAAATAATCGGAGGGATCAATTTGTTCGGCGATAATTGTCCATGCAGGATCATGGGTGGTTTGTGCAGAAAGTTGAAAGGGTGAAAGAATCAATAATATGGATACGGAAATGAATATAAACAGGGAGGTAAATTTAGCTTTCATAAGTTATGGAATCAGTTGAAGGTGTGATGCAAAAGGTAACAGAAAGTCGTTCTATAAATTGCAATTTTGTACAAAAATAGCAAAAACGTGGTTATAAGAAAAAATAAACAAGTCTGCATTCGTTGTAAAAGTTGAATTTTCACACTGAACGGTTTCAAAAATTGTAAAAATTCATCGGATGACTGAGGCTCAAGTTTCACCGGGAGCATTGATTGTGTAAATCATCCGATGAATGCGTCTTTTTTTCCAAAAAATACAATGCAGTGTTAAAACGCACTCACTGAAATTGTTTATTCAAATACTTTAACATTAGAATTAATATCATCTCAAAATTTAATTTGACTTTTACATCTTCTTTCAGAAAATTGTCGACAACAGATTCCAAGACGCCTAATCAAGACGCCTAATCAAGACCCCT
>JBHJOO010000374.1:0-2326 GCA_050329675.1 Balneolaceae bacterium | reverse complement strand
AAATGACAGATAAGCCGGCTGTCGTGGTAAACCGTTATGGCAAGGGTGAAGCAATGCTGATCGGTACCTATCTGGGAATGGCCAATCATCCTGTAACTACAGCCGTTAACAACAGTTTTATTCTGGGTCTTGCCAGCTGGGCAGGAGTCAGTAGCCCGGTTCATACTTCACATGACGGTGTTTCGGATGACCCGGTCATTGCCAGACTTCAGGAAAATGACAACGGCCTGGTACTTTTTCTGATCAACCATGGTGAAAAACAGGAGAAGGTTACCGCTACCGTAACTGTTGAAGAGGATGGTGAATACACAATTCATGAAATCACCGGAGATAAAACCTCTGTGATTTCCTCAGCTAACCGTGTGGTGCAGATCGAAACAGAACTTCCCGGAAGGGATGCCCGGATTTGGGAGATACGATATAATCCATAAAACGAAAGTTGTAATCATTACCTGGAACACAATTACCCATCCGGCAATGAAATACTGCATCAATCTATATTTTTTTTGAGAAATCCGGATTAATGTGGTTATAACCTCATTCAAATTTCACTTTAATATTTCCCAGCCCAACTTGACTTCAATTCGTCTCTCTTCCCTACTTGACATTTAATAAAGAATTTATTACTAAATACACATTGGTGTTTTATAAAACAAGAGAATGTTCAGTTGAAAGAGCAAAATTTAGGGGATGGTGTACATTTCTCTTGTTTTATCGATGTTTAAACCGGTTTTAGCCGTGGAGGTAAAAGCAGCACGTAAGTAAATATTACTTAGAACGCTTTTATAACGCTTGCCTTTTATATTGTTTTTACTTTAACCCAAATTGAAAATTAAATTTTCAAATAAATAATATACCGGAGGATGGTATGAAAAAATTCACGTTTGCATCAATAAGCCTGATTGTTGTATTCGGCGCAGCTTTTCTGATCTTTCAAATGGATAGTGGAGTTGCCGATACCACAGAAAAACCCGACTGGTCGTTAAACGCTACTGCCATTGAAGCCTGCAGCTGCCCGATGTTTTGCCAATGCTATTTTAATACGGAACCAGCGGGCCATAGTCATGGTCATGGCCATGATCATACTGTTGATGGCGAGATAGTGCATTTTTGCAAGTTCAATATGGCTTTTAAAGTTAATAAGGGACATCACGGAGATACCCGGCTCGATGATGCCAAATTCTGGATTGCCGGTGATCTTGGATCCGGCTGGGAAGATGGCACAATGGATTGGGCAGTTGTTCATTTTGATCCATCCGTAACAAATGCACAGCGCGAAGGCATAATCGAAGTGTTTGGTCCGCTTTTTCCCGTTACATGGAAATCGTTCGATGTAAAAGATGACAAAAAAATTGACTGGGAAGCCGGTAAGGATAAATCCGTTGCCAAACTGGACGATGGTAAAGCCGCCGAAATACAGTTAAAGCGACCCTTTTCTGCTATGAGTCAGGATCACGTGGTATTAACAAATGTACAATATTGGGGAGCTCCCCGAAACGACGGGTTTATTTTAATGCCGAATGAAGTTCAGGCTTACCGTACCGGTGACAAAAAATTCGAGTATAACGGAACAAACGGCTTCATGATTACTATTGATATCAATTCAGATGATATATAATCGATTATAGCCGTTTCACTGATTTACGAATTTTCTAAAACGACTTTACCAGGATTTTCAATACTCTAACATTACTGTTATGTGAGAAAGATGTGCTAGTGTCATTACCAGTTAATGAGTATAGTGTAAATGATTACAAAAAAAGTTGGTACGGGAAAAAATCCCCTTTGAGGCTTTGTGAGGAAATACGTATTCAAAACTATCAGCGATATGTTTTTGCCGCAAATTCAACGTATAGCTTACCGAAGGTACACGAAGTATTACAATATCAATATATTAGCCTTCGTGTAACTTCGCGTCCTCGTGACTTCTCCCGAAGGGATCCCTTTGGGAGTGGCCAAATAGAAGGAGTATTTTAAAAACTTGCTTCTTTATTTTTTCACAGCCTCTTAAAGGAGATTGGGGAATGACTTGCTGATAACAGTGTTATAGGCACTAAACAACAAATAAATAGAGGGGTAGAATTTATGGATATAAAAATAAAAACACTTTCCGATAAGTCCGTCAGTTTATCCGAGCAGGAAGTAAACGATCAGATTCGTATGATATTCCGGGGCAGTGTTTTGACACCGGATGATGATGGTTATGAAGAAGCTCGTGTTGTAGAGAACTTACACATAAATCGCAAGCCGGGTATGATTATCCGGTGCACCGGAACCGCGGATGTGATGGATGCAGTCAAACTGGCCCGTGAACGCGAACTGCTGG
>JBHJOO010000530.1:0-3549 GCA_050329675.1 Balneolaceae bacterium | reverse complement strand
GAGAGAGAGAGAGAGAGAGAGAGAGAGAGAGAGAGAGAGATTTTACTTTTTTTTACATCTAATAAATAATACCTTAAAAGTAAATTAGCTTTTATGAATGATCCTGACATTGGATATGCTTGAAGCAGATTATGTAATATAAGAAGTTAATACTGTCAACAATAATTCGAATGTTCTCTATAATGAATCAACTTTCCAATCCATCAAGGCTTTTCCCTATGATTCAAAACTGATCCAGAATCGAACCCTTTAACAACGATTTAATCAGAATATCCACATCAAACCAAACCGAATAATTCTGCAGATAATATAAATCAAACCTCTGCCGGTTATCAGCACGTTGATTCCCGTTTTTATGCAATTGCCAGTACCCTGTCAGCCCGCTTTTGAATTTGTAACTTTGACCGTTAGACACAGACCCGTTTATATCCGAACCCGTAAAACTAATTTTTCCGGAAAGTACCTGCAATAAACAGAGCCAGCGATTTACCCATTTATGGCCTTTGACCGGCTTCAGAATGGTCATTGAAGTCATTTTTCTGCCATCATAACAGGGTACCGGCCTGGATTTATTCCTGTTGATAATCCATCCGAAAATCACAAACGGCGTGAGCAGTAAAACCCCGGCCAAACTGAGCACTATATCAAATGCCCTTTTCAAAAAACGCTGTACGGGATTCAAAAACGACATATCGGCTTCCATAACAGCAATATCATCCAGGTACTCTACATTGGCTTTTCCGAGTAGAAAGTTCACGTCCGAGGAGACAATCTTCGATTCAGCTTCAAGATGTTTAATCTTTTCAAGCGAACTCATGATTTCACCGAATGAAAGGGCATCGGTCAGGTAATAGACCTGGTCGGCTTTAGTTGCACGGATCAATTCCGGTAACTGTTGAATCGATCCGATTAAAGTTACGCCTTCAATCTCGGTTTTTCCGTCCCATTTTTCCTGATGAATAATTCCCAGTATCTTTATTTGCCAGCCGGCATTACCGGAAATTTTCTTTATCAGGTCGGCAGTCTTTTCATTGACACCCACAATCAGGATACCTGTTGTCTTGAAACGCCCCCTTACCGATACCAAATTTTTGGAAAAATTCAACCGCAGGATACGCAACAGGGCTACTAACAAAAATCCAAAAATACCACTTAAACCCAAAATAATCCTTGAAAAGGCCAGGTCACGAACAAAAAACGTAATTGCGACGAGTGTAACAAAACTTAAAAACACCGCCTTCAAACTTCCTGCAATTGAAAATTTATGTCTGTTCACAATGCCAAACACATTTCCGAAAACAAGATATGAAATTGAGAGTATCAAATTCAGCCACAAAAATTCAGGACCCATTCTTTCAATTATCTCCCTCTTGTCAAACGAAAATCTGGAAGCATAACCAATAAAGAGTGCAATATTTAAAAGAATTATGTCATAAATAACATAGCGATACTTTAAAAAATGCACTGATATAAATGAAAAAAAGGTTCGTATCAAAATAGCTGCATAAACAATGACACGGAATAACGCAGAGTATCGGAATGAATAATGCTTGTCAAAAAAAAGATATAGTGAGTTATTAAAATGCCATATATAACTCATGTTATTTAATTTGGAGCTTTCACCCTTGTAATGAATGATCGAAGTAGCAGGCACATAATCAATTTTCCAGTTATTCTCTCGTATCCGGTAGCATAAATCTATATCCTCAGCATACATAAAAAAGCGTTCATCAAAACCTCCGGCTTCTTTGAGGGCTTTTGTTCTGAAAAACATAAAAGAACCGGATAAAACGGGAACTTCTCCTGCTTCATTTTCATCTTTCCATCCAAGGTAATATGCACCGAATAGTTTACTTTTTGGAAAAAGAGCCGTTAAACCAAGAGCTTTGTAAACAGCCGTTGAGAGAGTTGGAATTGTTCTTCTTGACTCGGGAGCAAATGAACCATCCGGATTTACAATTTTACATCCACAGGCCCCGGTTTGATCATTCTTATCCATGTGATCTTTTAAAACCGATAACGTATCCTCCTGTAATAATGTGTCCGGATTTAACAAAAGTGTATATTTTCCGGTAACCTGTTTCAGTGCCTGATTATTTGCTTTGCCAAATCCCACATTTTCATCGTTCTCAATAAACGTCACATCTTTAAATCGCGGTTTCAGATAGGCCATGGATTCATCGTCTGAAGCATTATCAACGACAATAACCTCTGTTTCCAGATTACGAGATGCCTTTTTAACGGAGTGCAGACAGTTTGCCAAAAACTCCTTTACATTATAATTAACAATAATAATTGAAATATCAGGCTGCTGACTCATAAACCCAATTTGTTTAATAAATAATCAATCTTACCCCTTAGTCCAAGCTTATATCCATACTTCGTGGCAGTACCTCTCCATTTATGGTCAATGTATTCTTCCATGGGGAAATCAATTAACGAATAATTTTCTTCCTGTGCTTGCTTAAAATTAAACAGAACCGGTTGGCCATGATGTCTAAATGGTGTGAATTTTTTGTAGGGTGCCGTTTTCATTAAAAGATAAGGGGTAAGGACAACAGGTATCCCGTCCGGATCTTTAAAGCCTCGCTTATTACAATGTACAACCTGTCCCAAAGCATAGTTTTTCACGTCATCGGATAACATTTTGACTCCTTTTTCAAGAAAACCATTTTTCCTTGTCACAGTATCACTATCCAAAAAAAAACAAAATTCAGACTTTACCAAGACGGATAGTGCTTTATGCATAGCGGGACCATGGTATATATTTTTTTTTTCAAAATATGCAGTAACCGTTTCCGGGTAATTATCAATACAAATACGGATAGCTTCAGCAGATTCATCTTTACTGCCATTATCAAAAATGATCGTTCTTGCATCCGGGTAAACTTTTTTAAATGATAGAACGGCATTTTTTAGCAGCCCGGGTGTCTGAAAATTAATAATCACGGTTGTCACATTTTTCATCTGATAATAACAACTTTGCCCACACCTCTTTCACTGTTATTTTCATCGAGAGCCACAACAAGATAGACACCGGAACCCAAACGATTGCCTTCGAAATCCCGTGCATTCCATTCAACCCTTGCACCGCGTGCGTCTATAGTCTGAATTAACGTTCCATTAGCACCAAGAATTCGTATCCTTGACTGTTCTGTCATTCCATCTATAAATATCCGATCGTGCCTGTCATAAACAAATGGATTTGGAAAGACTTTCAATTTATCCATAACAGGCTCCGCCCTTCTTGGAATATCCAAAAATGATATAAGTCCGACATCCGTTGAAATAAACAACTCTCCTGTTTCCGGATCAACAGCCATTGATTGAATAGAATTTGATAATAACGGACTGTTATCTCTTGTGAATTGATTTAAAATGGTATTTCCTTCTTCATTAAGGAGAAAAATTCCCTCGTTTTCTGTTCCGATCCATTTTTGATTTGCCCCATTTACGGCCATTGCCGTTACCTGAATATCTCTGAGTAAAAAAGGAGACTCGGCATCCGGATCCGCATTCAAAAGCCACTGTGCACGGATATCATCCGGA
>JBHJOO010000044.1:0-2348 GCA_050329675.1 Balneolaceae bacterium | reverse complement strand
CTTATGCTGGGGATTTTAAGGAGTTCAAATAATTCCTGTTCAAACTTTTTTTTGTTTTCATCAATGTACGAAAAGATTTTTTCCATATATGAAATGTACCATGTACCATTATAATTGTATTTTTGATTAAGATTAGTCACTCCTAATGCAAAAACAAGCACATCGATAGTAATTGATTTTAACCATAATTAACCGATTACTAAAGGTATTGGTTTCATTTCAGAATTGCATGGATAATTACAGTTTTTTGATGAAAAACATTAATAAATTGTAAAAAATGATGGGAAACGTCACCCATCTGTCGAAATTTCAGGTATAATGACAATTTGATAATTCTGTTTTAAAGTTTTGTCACTTTTTAAAGACGGATTTATTTGAAAATAAAAATGGCACAGAGTTTGTTTTCTTAACAATTAAAGTGTTACGCCTTGTAACTATGCGTTTTAATCTTTAAATCAAAACAAAAAATTTAAGGAGGATAAACCTATGTTGATAAGAAGCAGACTTCCAATGTTATCAGATACGACTGTTAACCGGCCTGTACGATTTACCAATTGGCTGGATGATATTTTCGATGAAACATTTAATCTGACTGCTGGTACATTTACTCCGGAACTCAATGTATGGGAAACTGACAAAGAGTTCGAAATTACGGTAGCCCTTCCCGGTATGAGCAAAGATGACATCGAAATAAGCATGGAGAACGGTGTACTGACCATTAGCGGTGAGCGTAAAGCTGAGCAGGAAGAAAATGGCCGTCGCTATCATCATGTAGAAAGCCGTTTTGGCCGTTTCAGAAGATCATTGCCGTTGCCTGACATCGTTGATTATGACAATATTCAGGCCAATTATGAAAATGGTGTACTCTCAATCACCGTTCCAAAACTGAAAGAAAAAGCTGGTAAAAAAATAAAAGTAAACTAATTGGATTCACCTGACTAATCTAAAAAGCCGCGTTTTATCGCGGCTTTTTTTAATCTTCTCTGCGGGCCGGTATGAGTAATACCGGGATTTTACTATTCCGGGTAACCTGGCTGCTTACACTACCAAGGAAAAATTCCCTTACAAATCCCTTCCCCTGGCTACCCATAATAATCATGGTAATTCCATGGTCTTGAATTGTATTAATAATCTCTTTTGCAGGTGTACCAAATGTGATGAAAATCTCTGAATTATTTCGGGTCCGGTCGGAAAGCTGATTACGAATATTATTAAGCAGTGTACGGTTGTTTCTGTTTAACTCTTCAAGACTTACCGGATCTTTCAGGGCTATTGCATTATCCCCCTGGACATGAATAAAGGAAATATTCTTTATTTTTCCCTGGCTATCAAAATATTTAATAACCTCAAAAGCCCGATTGGCTGTTTCTGAAAAATCTGTCGGATGCAGTACATGGTCAAGAGCGGTTGAACAAGACTGAGGCAGTACAAGCTTTCTGTTTTCCGGGTCATTATCTGGTATTACTAATTCCAAATTTAACAGATAAACGGGCAACGCAGATCTTTGCAGTAACTCGGTGGCAGTACTTCCCAAAAGCAGTTCCTGCACCTTGCTCTGTCCCCTGTTACCTATAATCACAAAATCAGCATTATTTTCTTCAGCGGCCGTAAGTATTTCAACGGGGGGATAGAAGTGAGTTCCAACTCTCAGGTCAACGTCAACTTTAAACCCGTTTTCTTTAAGGCTTTTCTTGTATTTCTTTAATTTTTTGCGATGTTCCTCAGTATTAATTTCTGTTCTTTCAGCTGTATAGGGGATAGATTTTACAGTTACAAGAGTAAATTTTGTAGTTCCAAAAGTTTTAAAATGCGGCAGGCAATCAACAATAATATCACTGGCCTCCGATAAATCGAGTGCAACTACGGCGTGACTGAATGAAGGGGTCATAGTTCAAATCTTTAATTAAAATTCCTTGCTTTCTTTCAAAATACTAAAGATGAGGATACTTATTTAACCTATTTTAAAACAAGAGAGAAGGGAAAGTTCTTTATCTGTTTCAATTCATTATATCGAGATAATCTGAATCACGGATTCTGATATTATCCTTCAATAACCGTTCTGTAAGCCGATTTAATTTTTTTACCGGCAAGTGCTTCATTCACATTAAACAGATGGTCGCCTATTTTTTCAAGCCGGGTTAAAAAATCAAGGTAAAAAACACCTTCCTTTGCTTTGTAAGCCCCTTTTTCCAGGCGTTTGTAGTGCGCCTGCTTCAGGGTGTCTCTCTTTTCATCGATTTTTTCTTCAATTTCTATAGCTTTGTCAAGATCCACTTTCCCGTTTCCATTTTCCATATTTTCACGAACCAGGTGGATACTATCGAGGATAAGATCCAGCATTTCACCAA
>JBHJOO010000201.1:0-5940 GCA_050329675.1 Balneolaceae bacterium | reverse complement strand
ATCGAAAATCTGAATCCTCTCCCCTGGTTACATTAAAAAAAGCAGCTCTGTAGTCATGGTACTGTTTTGTAAGATATCTTGTGTAAAGAACCGAACCGGTTAAAAGCCCGTATACAATCGGTACTTTCCAGGCTTGTTTGTTAACAATCTGTCCCCATCCCGGGATCATCACTGATTTTAAAAGAACGGATCCCGGATCCGGAAATTCTTCCCTGTTTTCCGGATTTTGATTCGTTTGATTCTTAACCACATTCAAATTACTGTTAAATTGCCTGACTTCAAGAAGCGTAAAATCTTTTTCCAAAAAACGATCTTGTGCCTGCATTTGCACAGGCAGCATCAAAATGACAATAAGAATGAATATTTTATTAATCGTTTTCAAGTATTTGAAGAAGGCGGTCGAGTTCATCATTTGAATAATATTCAATTCGAATTTCCCCTCCTTTGCCTTTCTGTCTGATATTAACTTTCGTGCTTAGCAGATGACGCAAGCGTCCTGCAATCTCATCCAAAAACGGATCACTTTTTGATTCTGTTGCCTTTTTTCTCTGCTGTTTGTTTGATTTTTCAAGATCACGGACAAATTCTTCTACCTGTCGAACTGACAAATCCTGATCAAGAATTTTATTCAGAATTTTCTTTTGATCCGATTCGTCTTTGATATTAATCAATGCCCGTGCATGCCCGGCGGTAATTTTTTCATCTCTTAAAGCTGTCTGAATAAAATCGGGCAATTGCAGCAGCCTTAGCATATTTGTTACGGTACTGCGGTTTTTTCCGATTCGTTCAGCTACCTGAGACTGGCTGTATTCACACTCTTCCATTAACCGTTGATAACCGATAGCTATTTCAAGTGGATTCAATTGTTCCCTTTGAATGTTTTCAATAAGGGCAAATGCAATAATTTGCTCATCATTCGCTTCTCTTACGTAGGCAGGTATTTCATCCAGTCCGGCAATTTTACTTGCCCTTAATCTTCTTTCACCACTAATCAATTCAAAACGCCGTTCTCCCAGATAGCGAACGGTAACCGGCTGAATTAATCCATGATTTTCGATTGAAGATGCCAATTCATGGAGGGTGTCTTCATTAAAATCGGATCGCGGTTGATGAGGATTCGGTCGGATATGATCTAAGGGTATATTCAAAACCACATTAACACGTTCGGCGGGATCAATCGGTACGGCCGTTTTCGTTTTTTCCGAACCGGTTTTATACTTTCCGGACTCCTCTTCATATTCCGGGAAAAAAGCTCCTAATCCTCTGCCCAATACTTTTTTGGCCATCTTTTATCTTGCCTCCTCTATTTGGCTAACACCGGACTGCTTTTAAACAATTTCCGGTTTCTTCTTATGATTTCACGAGCTAACGCCAGATAGTTTTTTGATCCTGTACTTGTTGAATCGTAAAGCAGTGCCGGTTTGCCAAAACTGGGAGCCTCTGCTAACCGCACATTTCTTGCTATAACCGTTGAGAATACACGGTCATCAAAATATTTTTTTACTTCAGCCGCAACCTGGTTCGATAATCTTGTACGGGTATCATACATAGTCAAAACAACACCTTCAATTTCAAGTGCCGTATTCAGGTGTTGTCTCACAATCTTTATGGTATTCAATAACTGGCCCAATCCTTCAAGTGCAAAATATTCACACTGTACAGGTATCAATACCGAATTGGAAGCTGTGAGTGAATTAATCGTTAGCAGCCCAAGTGAAGGCGGGCAATCAATTATTATAAAATCATAGTTTGTGCGGATCTGATCGATAGCTTTAAACAAAATCCTTTCCCGTTGATTTCGATCAACCATTTCAATTTCGGCACCAACAAGATTAATATGTGAAGGAATGAGATCAAGAAATGGCAGTTCCGTCTGCAGAACAGCATCCTCCGCATCAACCCCGCCAACCATTATCTCATAAACCGAATTAATTACGTTTTTAGGCTCAATTCCAAGCCCGCTGGTTGAATTACTTTGCGGATCAATATCAATTAATAATGTTGGATGTTCAATTGCTGCAAGGCTTGCAGCAAGATTAATAGCTGTAGTAGTTTTGCCAACCCCTCCTTTCTGGTTGGCTATGGAAATAACTTTACCCATTCAGTGCCATTTGCCTGTTGATATTAAATGTTACTATAGAATATAACCCGCAACCCGAAGTGAACCAAAATTAGTTATTCACATACTAAAAGTTCTGGGTAATACCTCTATCTTGTTATATACAAATTAATTAAGAGAATATTTATAGGATACTGATTGAAAAGTATTCCACAGATTCCGGGGCATTTGGCAAATCAGATACGATTTACTTCACTTTCGGGATCCTGTTAACTGAACGTTTCTGTTTACACCGTGCATTTGACCGGAGCCATTAACAGGCGTTAATTTTTGCATACTGCTTCTGAAAACAGAATCAAATGATGAGCTTTGAACCGATTTATTGAAAAAATCATTTACATGAAGTATATCATTACGATCAACCCAGGGTGTTACTGAATCCGAATTCCGTTCTTTTGTTACAGGCTGTTGACTTTGCTGAGTTGCCATCGTCCCTGTGTGGCCTGCAGAAGCAGAATGAATTGTATCGGATGCACTATTTTCCGTCTCATCACTCATAAGAAAAAATCCGGAAAACATCACTATGAGAAAAGTAGCCGCTATAGAAAAATAAAACAGATTCCTGTAATCCTGATTTTTTTTTCTCTCACTTTCAGAATATTCAATAATGTTGTTGATCAGAAAAGATGGCGGTGTCAGATGGGGCAGATTATCAAGCCTTCGGCATGTTTCCCGCAGAGATTCGACCTCAATCATTAAATTCTCATCTTTTCTTACTTCCCTTTCAAATAGTAACTCCTCGGAAGGGTCGAGTTCACCATAAATATACCTGACAGTAATTGTATCTTCTTTATTCATACTTTTTTTGATTCTGTATCACGTTCCTCATCAAACATTTTTCTTAAATTAATCAACGCATACCGCATGCGGCCAAGTGCCGTGTTGATCGAAACATCGGTAAGTTCAGCAATTTCTTTAAAAGGCATTTCATAATAATGCCTGAGCATAACAACCGTGCGCTGTTCTTCAGGTAATTTTGAAATATGCTTAAGCAAACTTGAGGTTGACTCATCAAGTTCAAGCTGTTCCTGCTGTCCGATTGAATCTTCATCCGGTAACCGATCATAAAAATCTGTATTTGATTCTTTATCGTAGTTGCTACTAACGTCAACGAATCTCTTTTGTTTTCTTATATAATCAATTGTTGCATTATGTGCTATTCTCATCACCCATGCAATCCACTTACCTTGCTCATTATACGTATCATCCATCTTTGTTATAACTTTGGTAAATGTCTCTTGAAAGATGTCATTGGTTACCTCCCTGCTGTTAACCATGCTAAAGATATACGAATATACTTTCGCCTGATGGCGGTTCATTAACTCTCTGAAAGCAAGCTGATCGTTTTCATTACGGTATTTACGCACCAGCTCCCTGTCTTTGAGTTCAGTATAATCTTCAAAAATATGATCGGCTATATTTAATCTCATAATGGTGAATTATATGTGGTTATTTAATGAATTTCCACTATTAATTAAACATCAAAAGTGAAAAAAAGGTTCCTTAATAAAAGGTTGTTAAAAAACTTGCACTCCTAATCGGTTTTGCCTGTTTCCAAAATTATTTTCAAAAACAAACAATCCTTCTATCACTTAGAAGTTTATATTTATAGCATATAAAAATAGTATCATAACTTCTCTAATAAATCTATCACATTATCATGCTATGATCTTCTACTCTTTTCTGAAATATTCATAAATAACCCTTCCTTTTTTTTCACCCGAAAAACTTTGTAATTCAGATAACCCGGCTTTTTTTATTTTTTGCACTGATCCAAAATGTTTGAGCATTTTAGCCGAAGTTTTTTTACCAATGCCGGGTATATTTACCAGTTCACTGGTAATCGTTCGCTGTTTTCTTTTTTTTCTGTGAAATGTAATTGCGAATCTGTGAGCTTCATCTCTTGTTTTTTGTAATAACTTAAGGGATGATGATGATTTAGGGATCATTACAGCGTCAGTTTTACCTGGCAAAAACACTTCCTCAAGTCTTTTTGCGAGGCCTGCAACATCAAAATCATTCTCCATATCAATATCTTTTAAAGCTTTTAATGCTGCGTTTAATTGTCCCTTGCCACCATCAACGAGTAGCAGGTCGGGAATTTGCAATCCTTCTTTTTTCACCCTTTCATATCTTCTTCTTACAACTTCATACATAGAAGCAAAATCATCAGCACCATCTACATTCCTGATATTAAATCTTTTATATTCACTTTTTCTTGGTGAGGCATCTACGAAACTGACCATGCTTGCAACCGGATCCGATCCCTGAATATTGGAATTATCGAAACACTCAATACGCCTTGGCAGTCTTGATAAATTTAAATATTTCTTTAAATCTTTAACCGATTGCGGAATTCGCTCTCTCTCGGTTTTTTCTTTTTCAATCACTCTGCCCTCCAGAAGCAGTTTGGCATTTGATATAGCCAACTCAATCAGATGTTTCTTTTCTCCGATTTTCGGCGTGTGCATTGGTACTTTCTTTCCCCTTTGCTGCCATAAGTACTCCAGCAGAGGATCCGGATCATCAGGTTCATGGCTTGAATAAACTTCATCGGGAATGGCTCCTGCAAACTGCCCTGTGTAATAATCTTCCATAAATGATTGTATAATTACAGGTTCAGGAACTTCATCAATATTTCGAATAAAGCGATGAAATTTTCCAATCAGCTTACCCTCTCTTATTTTAAAAAGCACTCCGCATGCCTCTTTAATATCCCTGTCGGCTGAAATTGCAAATAAATCGCGGTTTACCTGCTTTTCATCTACAATTTTCATTTTTTGATTATACTTATAAAGCGATTCATAACTATCTCTTAACCGGGCAGCTTCTTCAAATTTCAGTGAATCCGAAGCTATCTGCATCTCTTCTTTCACCTGCCTCATCAGCTGTTCCGTTTTACCGGCCATCATGCGCTCAACCTTTTCCATTGCTTCTTTATATTCTTCAATACTCCAGTCACCCGAACAGTTATTAAGATAATCATCAAAGCATGAATGCCATTTTGGAATCCCCCTCGATTTATCAATATTCTTTGATGAAACAGCACAGGTACAAAATCCGAATGCCCTGCGTATAGTTTCAAGCATTCTGCGCATCTGGCCAACATGGTCATAAGGGCCAAAATACGTGCTGCCATCCCTGATTACTGTTCTTGTAGGAAATACCCTCGGACGTTCTTCATTCGTCATGCATATGTAAGGATACGATTTATCATCCCTGTACATAATATTATATCTTGGATGAAGCTGCTTAATCAGATTGTTTTCAAGTATTAATGCTTCAGCTTCCGAATCAGTAACTATTACTTCCATATCCTTTATTTTGGAAATCATGACCCTGATACGCCCATCATGATTTCTGGACCCCTGGAAATATGACCTGACTCGTTTCCGGAGATTTTTCGCTTTCCCTACATACAAAGTATTTTTGCCTGCATCTATAAACTGATATACTCCCGGATTATCCGGAAGATGCTCAACCTTTTCATTTATGGAAAGTGACATCTGTCAACTAAAAAATTTGGATTAATACTTACGATCTTGTCGCGTCAATGATAATATAACGGTTAATTTCAGGATTTGAACGGTTGTGAACCGGGTAAAGCAAATCTCACTTTCACTTTTTCGTTTTCATTTTTCAATTGTCACTTTTACTAACATCGAAGCGTATAAACAGCCTTTTATCCATTAGCCAACATTAGTAATATTTAAAAAATTGGCCTGTCAATAAGATAACAATTCTGCTATATTTAAATGATATATGCATTATATCAATTCTATAATAATTATTAATGTTATTCATAATATATTTCACTGCAA
>JBHJOO010000497.1:0-2024 GCA_050329675.1 Balneolaceae bacterium | reverse complement strand
TGCCCCATTTCGGGGGATGATTATAGATCTGATGCAGGCGGGTGTTGATAGTGACGTTATTCTTACTTTTGGCTGCCCTTACAGAACCGATCTGCTCTATCAGGATTTGTTTGAGAAACTTGCACAGAATCATAAAAACTTCCACTATCTCAAATCTATTTCACGTGAAGATCCGAGGCCGGACGGAACCAAGCCGTATGTTCAATACAGCCTGATCGATCATCACGATCTGATGATGCCCGTTCTGGAAAAAGACAACACACTGATTTATGTCTGTGGACTCAAAGGTATGGAAACCGGCATATTTCAAATACTTGGACAGCTTGGGCTTTTCGACTATCTGGTGATGAAAGATGAGTTAAAAAATGAAAATCCGCTTAACTGGACTCGTGACCAGGTAAATACCCTGATCAAACCCGGTGACCGAATGTTTCTGGAAGTGTATTAATTTACATTATTTTGGCCCATGGCCGCTCTGTGTAACTCTGTGCACCAATCTGTGAAACTCTGTGGTTCAAAACCTGAACCAGACATCCATCAACTGCATAATTCGAATTCCTATAAGATTTAACCACAGATTAACACCGAGTACGCCACAGATTTACTCAGAGTTTTTTTAAACTGCTGATTTCAAACCAACTGCACTTTGCGAGACTTTGCGTGAAACCAAGAGGACCTAATGTGATGTTCTCTCAAGTTTAAGGGCTCAAAAACAATGGAGTCGGGCTTTTTGTAATCATTTCATGAGTGGTTGAACCAAACGTAATTCTTTTTATGGCTGATACTGAATGAGCTCCAAGCACAATAATATCCGGATTAAATTCCTCACGCCTTGTCATCAGCCTTTCTGATGGATTTCCAGGCTCAAGTGACCGTGCAGTTACATAATTAAAATTGTGGTCTTTCAGATACTTTTCGGCCATTCCCAAAACATAATCCGATTTATTCTTTTCACCTTCCGAATCACCCTCCCGGATATGAACAAGTTCTATGTCCAGGTCTTTACCATAGGGTAACAGATGCACAAAACTTTTGAACGATCTTGCTGCAGGTGCACTGCCATCAACGGCAATAAGTATTCTCTCAACTTCACTGTAAGTATCTGTAACCACCAACGCAGGTGCAACACCTCCTTTAACAACTTCTGCCAGGGTATCTGTTTTCTTTTGAGGTTCATCATAAAAAAAATGAGAATCACGTCCTACAATGAGAAGATCATGATATTTTGTCTCTTCGATAATGGTTTCATTCGACGCTCCATGCTTTTTTATGGACGTATAATTCACTCCTTCATTCTTAACGCTTTTTTCGAATGCATCCAGCAGTTTCGATGCTGTTTCACGGGATTCATCAGAAAGTTCTTCCCAAATTCTGTTTGTATATAAACCAGCACCCCATCCTCCGGATCCAATACGTGCTGATATGTTTCTTATATCCACAACAGCAAGGCCGGTTAACGTTGCATTAAATCTTTTTGCAAGCCGGATCGCAAATTTTGTAGCTATAGGTGTGTCTTTGTCGGGGTCTAAAGCAACAAGTATTCTTTTTATCATAATCGTAGTCGTTTTATTAATAATTTAACCCTCAGAAAAATTTACTCCTTAATGACTCACTTTATATCTGCAGAATTTCTTTCGCTTTTAGTGATATTAAATAGTGATGCTGCAATAGTATTATTTCGGAAACAAAAAGTTAAAAAATGAAAACATAAAACTGAAAAGCAGAACAGTCTCCTTATTATAATTCTTTTTGCATGAAATTATCAGCACGGGTCAGAGGGGCCGGGATTCTATTTCTGAATTGCTGATATAGTTTACTGTCTTTACTTTTCAAAACTCTTCTCACAATTTCTTTTCCCATTAATTCAATAGGATATTCCCCGTCAGATAATCCATAACTGACTATTTCACCGGGTAAATCCCATAAGAGAGATGTATCCCGGTCCTGAACAATGACCTGTCCACCCAGTGAGTACACATTCTCTGCGCCTAAAATACCATCACGCCCGCCACCGGACAAAAATA
>JBHJOO010000228.1:0-3832 GCA_050329675.1 Balneolaceae bacterium | reverse complement strand
AAAAGAGCAAGCACAGCCGTTGTTGTTGTGAACACTAAAAGGCTGACGGCTGCCTGTTTTTTTGAAACCAACGCCCCGATGGAACCAAGCAGTACCGTAACGGTTGTACCCACATTGGCACCGATCACCATGGCTGCACCGGATGCAAAGGATATTATGCCACTGAACAACATTGTGAGCACAATGGCGATGGTAGCCGAACTACTCTGCATAATTGCCGTTAACACCATTCCCACCAAAGCAAAAACCACAATACCGTATCCCTCGAACATGGCCGGGTCGATCATATTCGAAATTTGATCCACGCTGTTTTTCATATAGTCGAGGCCCATAAACAGAAAACCAAACGCCACCAGAAATTTGCTGATGTTTACATATTTCGGTGAGCGGGCCAGGGCAATCATTCCGAGTCCGCCGATACCAATTAACGGCAGTGAAAACGCATCAATATCCATTTTAAACCCAAATACGGCCACAATCCAGGCGGTGGCGGTAGTACCGATTTTTGCACCCATCATTACGGCAATGGCCTGGGTTAGCGACATAATTCCCGCACCCACAAACGCCAGCACCATCAGCGAAACGGCAGAACTGCTTTGAAGAATGGCTGTGGAGGTCATCCCGCTGAAAATAGCACGCGGACGCGTACCTGTAAAACGCCGGATTAATGATTTAAACGCACCACCGCTCAGAAGCCGAATCGATTCCTCCATCATGTGCATTCCGAACAGAAAAATTCCCAGTCCTGCCAGGAACGTCCATAGCTCAAATTCGGATAAAATTTCCATGATGTATCGGCAATAACGGTTTCGGGGTAACTAACGGCAATGAAATGGAATATATGAAATTGTTTATTAAGGGAAGCCTCAAGCCTGAGCATGGGCAGTCGGCAGGCCGCAACACCCGGTAAGCCTGAAAGTCGAAGATCCCTGACTCATTCAGGGGCGGTGCAATCTTAACAGCTGTGATACAAGATAAACAAAGGCTTGTATTTTCTGATTTTCTTTGTGTTCTTTAAGTTTCCATGGATACAAAATGAGTGTAAAGAGCAACAATATGAGATATCTTATTGCTGACAGTGGCGGCACCAAAACGGATTGGTGTTATATTGAAAATGGGAAACCGGTTTATCTGAAGACGGAGGGATTGCATCCGTTTTATCTCGACCCGAAAGCCAGCATAATCGAAGTGAAACAGGTAATCGGACATCTGAAACCTGAAAGGATCTGGTTTTATGGTGCCGGTTGTGTGAATGACGAAAAATCACAACCGGTAAGAGAGTTGCTCGAATCACTGTTTCCGGGTGTTCGTGCTGAGTTTCGAAGTGATCTTTGTGGTGCCGGACGTGCTTTTTTTGGTGATGAACCGGGAATTGCGGCAATACTTGGAACAGGATCCGGGTCGGGTGTGATGAAAGGAGGTGAGCTGATCAGCCAGGTACCGCCGCTGGGCTATATACTGGGAGATGAAGGAAGTGCGGCAGATATTGGCAAACGCATATTAAAAGATTATCTGCGTAATAATACGCCTGATGATGTAAACTCATGGATTCAATCAGTTCAGCCGAAATTAAACACGGAAACGGTTTACCAAAAACTCTATGTTGAGCTGGCAGGCAGTAAATACCTTGGAAGTATCAGCGGCAGCATTTTGAGAGACGGCTGTCCGGAATCGATGTATAATTACGTGGAAGAAGCATTTCATGAATTTGTGCGTCAGCATTTACTGGCCCATAAAGATCTTCCGGTAAATGAAGTGGCATTCACCGGCGGTGTAGCGGTAAACCATCAAAACCGGCTGCAAAATGTTTTGAGAGAATATGGGTTTAAGATGAAAAGTGTATCTGCGGGTATTATCGGGCTTTTGTACCGATATCACTCAAATCCTGGCAGCCGTGTTAAAAAAATTAATTGAAAATAACTCCTTGGTTCTAACCGAATGACTGTAAAAAGACATGCTGAGATAACAGCTAAAAGGCGAGCCCGCCGTTGGCCAGTTTATGTTGTAACCATTGTCTTTTTTATTGCTTTATCCGCATTAATAACAGGACAGTCATGGCTTGAAGAGCCATTTTTTATATTTGCCATTCCCATCGGGAATCTGCTGGCATGGGTGATGATTTTCTCCCTGTCATTCTCAATTTGGTTAATTCTAAGAAAAACTGCATTCAGAACAATAGCAAGTTTTCTTCTTATACCTCCAGCATTATGGTTGCCGGTATCGATTCTGCTGGCCGGTAATGTCTATTTAAACAATTTCAGTGGATGGTATTATATCACCTGGCTCGTATATACGGGACTCTGCATCTTGCTGCCTTTTCTTTTAATAATAACCGTCATTATGATCCGGTTAAATAGACAATTTCATACTTGATACAAGTAATGCCAAAAACTTATAACCTTCCGCTCCTGGCACTATGTCTAACTTCCCGTATCTTTAGACTTTAAAAACTATTTAACGCATTATCAAATGACGCTGATTGATACCCACTGCCATCTCTACCTCGAACAGTTTGAAGAAGATCTCGAAGAGGTACTGCAGCATGCAGCGGATGCAAATGTTAAACATATCATGCTTCCGGCCATAGACTGGAGTTCCATTAAAGATATGGAGAAACTGACCCACTCCGATATTACATTTCACAAAATGGCCGGGATACATCCATGTAATGTGTCAGAAAACTGGCCGGTGAATGAACAAAAATTGTATGACTATTGCAGCAGGAAAGATTTTATTGCTGTGGGTGAAACCGGCCTGGACTATTACTGGAATAAGGATGATATCAACATGCAAAAAGAAAGCCTGAAAACACATTGTGATGTGGCAAAGGCTGTAAAAAAACCGGTAGTATTGCACAACAGGGAAAGTACAAACGATCTGCTCGATTTGATTGAAGAACAGCAGGATGGCAGCCTGACAGGTGTTTGGCACTGTTTTACAGGAAACCGGGAAGAGGGAGAACGGGCTCTTGATCTGGGATTGTATCTTGGAATCGGCGGTGTATTTACTTTTAGAAATGCAGGTGTGGACAAAGTGGTTGAAAAGCTTCCGCTCGATAAAATGATACTCGAAACGGATGCGCCTTATCTGGCACCGGTACCTCATCGGGGCAAGAGAAATGAACCGGCTTATGTGACATACACAGCAGTGAAACTTGCCATGCTAAAAGGCGTATCAATGGAGGTTCTCGCCGACATTACGACTAAAACTGCAAAATCACTCTTCAGGATCTGATTTAAATCCCAGCCGCTGCAATTCTGGATGTTTTCGGATCAATTTTTCCGGGACAGTAAGCACTGTAAATTCATGTCTGAATGGGATCTCTGTTCTTAACTTTGCAAAGTTTTTCTTCTTAACTGCCGCAGCAGCTCCGGATAATTTTCTCAGTTCAGTGTCATATTCAGAGATAGGGTGAACTTTTCTTAGAATACCGGAAAGATCTTCTGAACCTGTAAAGTGAATATAAGGGATCGGAGCTTCTTCCGCCCCGAAAGGAAATGTGAAATCCGGAACCGGAAGAGAAAACATTTTACAAAATGCTTCAGAAATCATACAGGAAGCCCGCCATTTCGACTGATTTGAGTAACCGGCTATATGTGGTGTTGCAATAAAGGCCTGTTCGGCGGATTCATCACAGAAATCCGGTTCATTTATCCACACGTCCAATACAAAATCCCTGACATGCCCCTCTTTTTTGAAATCTAATAATGCTTTTTCGTCAACAACTCTGCCACGTGACGTATTTATAATCAAGTCATAGTTTCTTTTTTCTAAAACATCTCTGTTCAGCCAATTGAATGTGGCGTATTTTCCATGCCGGGTGAGCGGAACA
>JBHJOO010000582.1:0-2623 GCA_050329675.1 Balneolaceae bacterium | reverse complement strand
TTCACTTCTTATGGATAGTTCCATAAAAATTATAAAAATCATCCATATCCCGTCAGGGACAGATGATTGGTAGTACCTCGATTGGCACAACCTGAATCTATGTTCCGTCAGGAATATCTGGTCGGTAGACCATATGGTTGAAACAATCACAATTTATGTTCCATCGGAACATTTCGTGCGTGATCCTGCCATTGACGTGAATGTTCGCCCGTACCACATCAATGAAAATTCCAGGTGCCCCAAATTCACCCCAGCCACCCTTCACGATCCAGGTTCCTGTACTGTATTGCCTCGGCCATGTGATGGGTTTTTATCTCTTCCGAATAATCAAGATCAGCAATCGTTCGGGCTACTTTCAGGATCCGGTCATAGGCGCGTGCCGAAAGGCCGATTGAATTCATAGCTTTTTTCATCATAGCGGCTCCGGCTTCATCAATAACACAAACCTTTCGCGCCTGCTTTGTACTCATTTGTGCATTGCAGTACACATTTTGCATTCCCATGAACCTCTGTGTCTGAATTCTTCTTGCTTCAATCACCCTGTTCCGGATATCCAATGAAGATTCACCCTTGGCTTTTGATGAAAGTTCTTCATAACTAACTTTTTCAACATCGATATGCAAATCAATTCTGTCTAAGAGAGGGCCGCTTATCTTGCCCAGATAGCGCTGCATTTGAATCGGGGTTGTACCTTCCGGTTCCGCAGCATCGTACCAGTCGCCTGAAGGCGACGGGTTCATGGATGCCACAAGCATAATCCGGCTTGGGTAACTGACACTCATACGTGCGCGCGATATACTAACAAAACCATCCTCCAGTGGCTGACGCATCACTTCAAGGGCACTGCGTTTAAACTCCGGCAGCTCATCCAGAAAAAGTACACCGTTATGAGCCATGGAAATTTCACCCGGCATAGGAATACTGCCACCGCCTACAAGTGCTACATCAGAAACCGTATGATGCGGAGATCGAAATGGGCGCTGCGTTACCGGCGCCTTGCCTGCTGACAATATTCCCGCTACCGAATGTATTTTAGTCGTTTCAAGTGCTTCATCAAGTGTCAGGGGTGGCAGTATTGTTGGAATCCGGCGGGCCATCATGGTTTTTCCTGAACCGGGAGGGCCTACCATAATCACATTATGCCCGCCTGCTGCTGCGACCTCAAGTGCCCGTTTAACGGATTCCTGTCCTCGTACATCGCAAAAATCGAGAATTTCGGCCTGCCCGTTTTGCTGAAAAACTTTTTCTATATCCACAGTAACCGGATCTGTAAAACTGCTGTTTTCAAACCAGTGCATGACTTCTTCAACTGTTTGAAAGGCCATCACCTTGATCCCGCTTACTACAGCCGCTTCCCGGGCGTTCTCTTTGGGAACGACAAGATATTCCAGCCCGCGGTTTCTTGCTTCCACGGCTTTTGGTAGAACCCCTTTTACAGGCCGTAGCTGTCCGTCAAGAGCCAGTTCGCCCAAAACCAGGCTTTTCGTCAGTTTATCCGATTCAATTTGCCCCGATACGGCAAGAAGGCCAAGGGCAATCGGCAAATCAAAACTGCTTCCCTCTTTAGGTAAATCCGCAGGTGCAAGGTTTACAGTTACCCTTCCTCTTGGAAAATAGGCACCTGCATTTTTCAGCGCGGCGTGGATACGGTCTTTTGATTCACTTACAGCACGATCAGGTAAGCCCACAAGGTAGTACTTTGGCACCCCCCCGCTCATGTTTACCTCCACATCAATCAGTCTTGCATCTACTCCAATGGTTGAAGCACAATATACTCTGGATAGCATCTTTCTGAATCTTTATGTTGTTCTTTACGTAATATTTACTTGAAAGTATAATTCTGATAATCCTGAAAGGATTTTTAGTGCCTGAGGAGTTTAGAATTATCTCTTTTATTTATATGAACAAAAAAGAGCCGTATCCTTACAGTTTTAATTTAAATTTTTATGAAAAAAATTATGGAAACAAATCAAAAGACCCTTTTGGAAGAAATACAGGGAACCGTTAGCGAGATTATTGCACAGGTAAAAAAGTTAATTCGTGAGGGAAATGCCCGAAGAATTATTATCAAAGACAAACACGGAAAAACACTATTCCAAAGTCAATTGACCATTGGTGTTGCAGGAACAGCCTTTTTTACGGCTATTGCCCCCATCATTTCTGCCATTACCATGTTTGTGCTTTTTGCAAGCGATGCAAAAGTGTTGGTGGAGAAAGATGCCGTTGATACCAATGATGAATATGAAGTGGAGGCTGAGGTAATTGAGATTGAAGACGAAGAAGAGGGGGAGGAAAAGAAGAAAACTGAAAAAACGGACAAGACCGTTGGCAAGAAAGATTCTAAGAAAAATGAATAAGAATTAAGAGGCCTGATATACCGTTATTTTCGGTATTCCATCTTTGATGCTCAAGACATAGAATTTTAACTCTCCATTGTTGCTTTGACTCACATGTATGTCTCTTATAAAAAAATCAAAGTCGCTCATTGTTTTTTTGTATCTCTGTAAAAAAATTCCATTATGATCAAACTGATCAATAATTAAATCATCGTCCCTGACAGCAATAAATATTCCGGTTTCATTGATTCTAAAAGCATTAAAAATTGTTTTTAATTCCTGCCCTC
>JBHJOO010000591.1:0-4741 GCA_050329675.1 Balneolaceae bacterium | reverse complement strand
AGAGGGCGGCGGCCTTCAATGGCTTACTTACGAATTTGCCGTTCCCATCGCCATGATTTTTTTAATTATCTATATCTATCCGCCCCTTTATAAATCCGGAGTAATAAGTATTTATGAATACCTCGAAAAACGTTTTAACAAAGTTACAAGGCTGCTCTTAAGCGGGGTGTTTCAGTTCAGCAGGGCATTTGCTACCGGAATTACGGTTTATGCGGTAGCGATTGTCCTTGAGGCCGTTTTCGGCATACCGTTATGGATCAATATTCTGATTACAGGTGTTATAGCCCTTATTTATGACTATCTGGGCGGAATGAAAGCAGTGGTTGTATCAGATGTGATTCAGATGGGAATTCTGTTTCTTGGCGTATTGGTATGCACCTGGTATGCGCTTGATCTGATTGGAGGATGGCAAATGTTTGTTGAATCTCTGGATAAAGAAAGGCTGGACGTTGTTTCATTTACAAATACCGGGATTGGCGAAGGACAGGAATTTGGTTTTTTACCAATGGTTATTGGAGGATTCTTTCTCTATACATCCTATTATGGGTGCGATCAGAGTCAGGCACAAAGGATTTTATCAAGTAAAAATATTAAACAAGTACAGTGGTCGCTGCTTTTTAATGGATTTTTTCGATTTCCAACGGTTTTACTCTATTGCGGTATGGGTTTAATCATCGGAACCCTTGCGTTTGCAACACCCGAGTTCAGCAGCCAGATTCCGCATGACAGGCCAGACTATCTGGTTCCGGTTTTTATTGTAGAGTATCTCCCTGTTGGAATGGTTGGGCTTTTGGTAGCTGCTATGCTTGCCGCGGCCATGTCTTCCCTTGATTCAGCTCTGAATTCTTTAAGTGCTGCAACGGTTGAGGATTTTGTGTTAAGAGATAGCAACAAGAAATTCACTGCGGCTGAACAGTTGAAGTTTTCAAAAAAATATACCGTCTTTTGGGGTGTGATTTGTGTAATTCTTGCATTTGCAGCCGGTAATATTGCCCCGACTGTTATCGAGGCAATAAACAAAATCGGATCTCTCTTTTTTGGCCCTATCATAGCGACATTTATACTTGCTATCCTTTCACGTAAAACCGGTGCAACGGGCATGAATCTGGGTATTATTGCCGGTGTAACATTTAACTTTATCCTGTGGATTTTTGCTTCGGATTTTATTTTCTGGTTTTGGTGGAATTTTACGGGTTTTGCAGTCACTGCCCTTGTAGCATATGGATACAGTTCGTTTATTGAATCCCATCCTGATTTCAAAAAAATTATAGATGTGGAGCTGATCGAATACAAACCCGGCCAATCCCTGTTTCTTGGCCTTTATTTTGTTGCTATTATTGTCCTGAGTATGAGCTTTGCCATGTTTAGCTGAGAATATATTCAATTTACAATCAATGCTTTTAGCTCAGTATAAAGCTTTGTATCTTACAATTCTTTTGAAATTTTGATTTTACCATGATTGAACGACGCTTAGCCCGTGAGGCAGCACTACAAGCTTTATATGCCTATGAAATAGGTAAAAACGACATTGCCGGGATCAAAAAAAATATATTAAAAGTCAGGCTCGGCAATAATAAACCACTCTATGCATTTGCAGAAAAACTTCTCATTAAAACAATTAACAACAAAGATGAAATTAACGCTGTTGTTGAAGAGCAGATAATGAATTGGGATATGCACCGGCTTGCCGCTATAGACAAAATTATTTTACAGATGGCAGTGTGCGAATATATTTTTTTTGAAGAAATCCCTACGAAAGTAACATTAAATGAATCGATTGAACTTGCAAAAAAGTACAGTACAAGTAAAAGCGGAACCTTTGTCAATGGAATTCTGGATGGTGCCCTGAAAAAACTGAAAGAGGATAACAGAATATTTAAAAAGGGCAGAGGTTTAATTGAAAAAAGCAGCAAACAATGAGTGAATCAAAAAAAATTGTTGCCATTGGCGATATACATGGCTGCCACAAATCAATGGAAGCTCTTTGGGAGAAACTTGAACCCTACAAAGAATATAAACATGTTTTTATTGGCGATTATATTGACCGCGGCCCGTCATCAAAACAGGTAGTCGATTTTCTGCTTGAAGTTCAACGTGAGAGAGACTGCGTTTTTATAAGAGGGAACCACGAACAAATGCTGCTCGATGCAATTGATCATCAGGATGTTAAATTATGGTTGGTAAATGGAGGCCGCAGCACCCTCGAGTCTTATAATTCATCCGAAAAGAAAATTCTGATCCCCGATGAGCATCTTTATTTTTTTCGAAAAACGTTGCTTTATTACGAGACGGAGAGCTATTTTTTCACTCATGCCGGAGCACCGCCTTACCAAACGATCGAAGAGAGTAAAAACGACCCGACAATGTTACAGTATTTTCTCTGGGGAAGAGATCATATTGGAGTATTCAATACCGAATGGGAAAAAACAGTTGTATTTGGCCATACACCAAGATCAACACCTATCCGGAAAGACAAAATGATCGGTATCGATACCGGGTGTGTCTATAATGAACTGGGATATGGCAAGCTTACAGCGGTTCTGCTCCCTGAAGAAAAATATGTGCAACAACTTTCACTCGATTAATCTTTTTATACATTCATCATGAGTCTGAAATGTGGTATCGTCGGTTTGCCGAATGTTGGTAAATCTACACTTTTTAATGCCCTTAGCAATGCAGGAGCTGAATCTGCAAATTTTCCCTTTTGCACAATCGACCCAAATATCGGACTGGTTCCTGTACCCGATAAACGGCTTGAACGGCTGACTGAATTGGTTCAGCCTAAACAGACGATACCTGCCAGTATTGAATTTGTAGATATAGCTGGCCTGGTTAAAGGTGCATCGGAGGGAAAGGGGAAAGGAAATGCATTTTTATCTCACATTCGTGAAGTAGATTTGATCATTCATGTGGTCAGGTGTTTTGATGATCCCGATGTAATTCATGTGGAGGGATCTGTAGATCCGGAAAGGGATATCAGAATCATAGAAGATGAATTAATTTTGAAAGATCTGGAAGCAGTCGAAAAAAGAGTGGATACCCTGAAGAAGAATGCGAAAAGCGGTGACAGAAAAATCATGGTGCAGGTTGAAATAGCCAATCAGTTACGTGAACATCTTGAAAATGGAGAATCTGCGAGAACATTTAAACCGGTGGATAAAGAAACGGAGGCATTTACAGATCTCATGCTGCTTTCAGCCAAACCGGTTCTTTATGCCTGTAATGTTTCGGAAGATGACCTGACCAATGGTAATGAATGGGTTGAAACGGTGAAAAAGATTGCCGGCAACTATAACGATGATGTTGTCATGTTTTGTGCTAAAATTGAAGCTGAAATAGCGGAACTTGATGAAGAGGAAAGGGAAGCTTTTCTTGATGAACTTGGAATCGACAGTGCCGGGCTTGACCGGCTGATCAGAGCTGCATACAGTAAACTTGGATTGATTACCTATTTTACGGCCGGCCCAAAAGAAGTAAGGGCATGGACGATTGAGAGGGGAACCAAAGCACCACAGGCAGCAGGTGTTATTCATTCCGATTTTGAAAAGGGATTTATCCGGGCCGAAACAATTTCATTTGAAGATTACTCCACTCTCGGATCGGAAAAAGCGGCCAAAGAAGCCGGTAAAATGCGTCAGGAAGGGAAGGATTATGTAGTAAAAGATGGAGATGTGATGCTGTTTCGGTTTAATGTGTAGGGCAAGAAAAGTGGGTTGTGTCGTGTCAACCATAATATGATGGGTATTTCATAATCCTTCTTTCAAGGCAAAATCAACTGTATCGGCCGGTACTTGTTCAGGGTTGATACGGTCATGAACCACCCACGCATCGGGATATTTCGATTTCAAAAAGCGTGAAAATGTGATAGCTCTGTCTCTTTCTCTGAAATCGCCCACATGAACTCTGTATTGCGGCTGCCGAAAAAAGATATAGGATTCGGGAATGTAATTCGCAAATGTTGAATCAGCCCAGACACCAAAATTCAGCCGGACAGAATCGGCATATGCCACATCTCTCGTGGAAAGAATCTGAATCCGGAAACCGGCATATTCATCTGTTTCTCTTTCTTCAATTATCCGTTCTTTTAGAAATGGCTCCGGAATATCATGCTGGTTTACAGTAAATTGATCTGAAAGTTGAGTTCGGGATGATTCAAGCAGAGCGGTAAACAGTTCAGCATCTTCAAGTTCTCTTTCTTCTGCCAGACGCTCTGCTTCGGTACGATCATCTGCAGCCGTTTTTTCGGTTGTTGCACATGATACATAAAACAAAACGGTTAACAGTATCAAAAAGATAGATAATAATTTTATTTCAAAACTTTTCATAGTGATTATATTCAGAAAAGATGGCCTTATTCGTAACTATATTCAAAATCCTATTGGATGCCAGGTTGTTTTAATTTCCTGAAAATCCATTATTAAATAGGGAGACTCTGAATCTTCACCGAACCATTTGTCCGGTGTAAAATGCTTCACACGTTTAACGTTTAAAGCGGCATTTTCGTCGATTTGTTTCCTGATATTTTCATTACCAGAGGCATTCAGAATAGCATTTACATCCATATGGGATGTAAAGTGGCCTGTGAGCTCTTCCTGCAATCCGGACAATATATTCACAACACCGCCTGGCACATCGGAAGCGTGCAATACTTCGCCAAAACTGATTGCAGGTAAAGGGTTCTTTTCGGACGCAAGTACAACACAGGTATTGCCGCCTGTAATCACCGGTGCAATGGTGGATA
>JBHJOO010000391.1:0-4280 GCA_050329675.1 Balneolaceae bacterium | reverse complement strand
GGTCTCAGGGATTGCAGTTTTTCGAGGGTGCTGTCTCCTCGCACGCCATTATCCGAATCAATGATTTGATACCCGGGCGGTACGGGAACTGGTATAATCTCTTCATCAAAATACCCTTTTTCTGCTGCCTCAGCAGCCAGTTTATGTGATCTCAAAGCATATTCATCTTCTTCCTGCCGCGAGATTCCAAATTTGGCAGACATTTTATCGCAGCTTTCACCCATTGTTTCGCCCGTTGAGTATTCGGCAATTGAAGGAATTTCAGGCAGGAAATCACTTAACTTTAATCCTTTGAAGAATTTCAGGTAATCAAGAGGGGATTTATATTTTTGTGTTTCGAGCAATTTCTGCCTGAATTTTTTTCTGAATCGAATTGGGATATCACTCATAATCTCCGTGCCGCCGGCAATTACAACTTTCGATTTTCCGCTGCTGATGGCATTTACAGCATCTGTAACTGCCCTGTTTGATGATATGCAGGCAAGTGAAATTGTGTGAGCGGGGATGTGATCGGGAAGGCCTGCTCCAAGCGTACACTCCCTTGCAACATTGCTTGTAAGTATATCCTGAATGACATTGCCCATTATAACATGATCCACCAGGTTACCATCAAGTTTGGTTTTATTGAACAGGCCGCCAATAGCCAGCCTGCCTATATCATAAGCTGACATATTTTTAAAATTTGTGCCTGCTCTCAAAAACGGAGTCCGGACACCATCCACAAATACTGCTTGTCCCGAATTATAATCTGTCATGTTTCTGAATTTTTACTGTAAAATGCTTTAAAGACAACAACTTGTCAAGCTTTAGTTAACACTGTTAACCTACTAAAAATTAATGCCTATTTCTATCATTGCCGAAAATTTTTGTATCACAAAATTGTATTTTCCATCTCACAATTTTTCAGGCGATAGTAATTCATGGATCCACTAACACACGGGCTTGTCGGGACGGCTGCAGCACTTTCTGTAAGAAAAGAAGAAAATCAGGGTCCTGTTGCCATAACCGGTTTTATATCTGCGGTAATTGCCGATCTCGATTATTTTATTTACAGTTCATCGGATCCACTGCTGAACATTGAGATTCACCGGCAATTTACTCATTCGCTTATATTCATACCTGTGGGGGCACTTGTGGCATCAGCTATTCTCTGGTGGTTTATGAAAAAGCATCTCACCTTCAGGCAGCTTTATCTTTATTCCATGGTATCTTATGCCACTGCAGGGCTTTTAGATGCGTGTACAAGTTACGGCACCATGTTGCTTTGGCCATTCAGTGACACCAGGTTTGCCTGGAATATCATTTCGGTTGTTGATCCGGTATTTACAACTGGAATTATTCTGTTCATCGGCCTCTCCTTTTACTTTAAAAACAGGAGATTTTCGCATGCTGCTTTTATTTGGCTGGCAGTTTATCTTTTCTTTGGATTGGCGCAGCGTGAACGCGCCACTCACTTTGCCGAACGCCTTGCGAATGCACGCGGGCATCTGCCGGAACGCATGGTTGTTAAACCTTCTATAGGAAATTTGATACTTTGGCGATCAACGTATGAATATGAAGATCGGTTTTATGCCGATGGCGTACGAGTTGGCCTCACCTCCTGGAATGCTTTTTACTACCAGGGTGAATCACAATCGCGTTTTTATCCGGAAAAACAGTTGAGTGAATATACCGGAACGGTTCTGTATAATGATATTTTTCGTTTTTCTGCATTATCAGAGGGGTATCTGATCAGGCATCCTGAAAATCCGGAAATTATCGGCGATGCACGATATTCAATGCTGCCAAATTCATTAAAACCTCTATGGGGAGTAAAACTCAATAAAAACAATCCTGATCAACATCTCGATTTCCAGTATTTCAGAGATACTTCGCGGGAGGTTCGAGATACCTACAAAAAAATGATCCTTGGGCATCCGGTGGATGCAAATGATTAATTATTGTGATGAAGACCAGTATTTTATTTCCATTTGATAAAATGTTTATATCAGTCCGATTGAATATTACATACAATTCCCTCATCTTTAAATAAATCTTCTCTTTTTTGTGAATATTAATTTTACCCGATATGAAACCATCCAAATGTATTCTCATCATTTTTCTGACCAGTTTCACTTATTTATTCCTGGCCAGTTCAGGCCTTTTTTCTCAATCCAAACTGTTGGGGGAGGTCCATTTTCCCAATTCAGGGGCAGATGAGGCGCAGGATTCATTTATGGAAGGCCTCTTGTTTCTTCACAATTTTGAGTACCGTGATGCTGCCATTTCATTTCGCCGGGCGCAGGAGATTGATCCCGGATTTGTGATGGCATACTGGGGCGAAGCAATGACAAAGAATCAGCCGATCTGGTTTCGCCAACAGAGGGAAGAAGCCATTGAAGTGCTGAACAAGCTGGCACCTGACCCCGAAGCCAGGCAGCAGGTAAGTGCCACACAACGGGAAAAGGATTATCTATATACAATAGAAGTTCTTTTCGGAACCACACCTGAAACCAAAAACCTTTCAAAAGAAGAGCGTGATTTTGCATACAGAGATGAGATGAGACAGCTTCATCAATTATATCCGGAAGATCATGAAGCCCGAAGCTTTTACGGTTTGTCTATGCTCGGAACCGCACATGATGGCCGGGATTTTCGTTTGTATATGCAAGCTGCTGCTGTGTTGATGCCGGTATGGGATGATAACCGGAAACATCCCGGTGCCGCTCACTATTTAATTCATTCATTTGATGATCCGATTCATGCCCCGCTCGGTTTACCGATGGCGAAAGCCTATTCAGAAATTGCTCCGGCAGCGGCTCATGCGCAGCATATGACCTCTCATATATTTGTAGCGATGGGAATGTGGGATGATGTTGTACATGCAAATGAAGTGGCGAGTGAGGTTGAAATCACAAGAGAGAAAGAGCTTGGGGAACCGACCACTGTTTGCGGGCACAATCTTTACTGGCTTGTTTACGGCTATCTGCAACAGGGCAGGTATAACAATGCCGGCAGCATCATTGACACCTGTTATGAGCGTGTAATTGTTGATCAAACCAATTCCAACTTATGGCACTTTGCCATGATGAAAGCACGCTATCTCATAGACACTGAACGGTGGGGCGAAAGTAAAAGATGGGTACTTGATTATAGTCCGGAAACAGCCGGAAGCACCGGATATCTATTTGCCGATGCTTACGCAGCTATTCAGGAAGACGGCCTCAGAAAAGCGGAAGAAAACATTGAATTGCTTTCTCAGGCTGAAAGCGTCTACTCGTCCGATCATCTGCTTGTGATGATAACTCAACTGAATGGATTGATGGAGCTTGCAAAAGAAGATACAGCTGCAGGACTCAGCCAATTAAAACAGGCGACAAAAATGGAATTCGAACTGCCTCTTGATTATGGTCCGCCTGCTGTTTTAAAACCCTCGTTTGAGCTGCTCGGTGAAACACTTTTCCAGTTAGAACGCTATGATGAAGCAGCAGAAGCATTTCAGACACAACTTGATCTGTCTCCAAAAAGAACAAATACAATGCACGGTTTAGCCAGGACATATGAAAAAACAGGTGACCTGAAGGCAGCCAGCCAACTTTATTCTGAATTGCGTGATATCTGGCATTCAGCGGATACGGGTCTTTCTTCATTTCATTAACTTCACATTACGAACCGGCTTTCCTGCAAGATATTCCGGCAGGTTGTGCCTGATAAAGGAACTGTTATAAATGAATAAATTCAGCCAATCCGACAAAGTCATGATTTCATTTTTAAAAGATGAATGCCTTGATAACAGAGATACCGCTCATGATTTGGCTCATATCATGCGTGTGGTACAGAATGCACGATTCCTGGCACAGCCGGATACGGATGGGCAGGTAATCCGGGCAGCGGCCTGGCTTCATGACTGTGTTTCACTTCCAAAAGATCATCCTGACAGAAAAAAATCGTCTGTGATGGCGGCTGATAAAGCGGCCGGATTTTTGAAATCCATTCGGTATCCAAAAGAAAAGATTCCGGCAGTTCATCATGCCATAGCGGCTCACAGTTTTTCGGGCGGTATCAAACCGGAAACCCCTGAGGCAAAAATTGTACAGGATGCCGATCGCCTGGATTCGCTTGGCGCAATTGGCCTGGCACGCTGCCTGATGGTTGGAGGCCAGCTCGGCCGGCCGCTTTATAATCCCGATGATCCTTTCTGTAAAAACCGCCCCCCCGACGACTCCAAATGGACCATCGACCACTTCTATTCAAAACTGTTTAAACTGCCAGAAACAATGCAGACAGAAACCGGCAAAAAA